>JAADHG010000235.1 GCA_013151975.1 Chlorobiota bacterium
TGGATATGTTACATGCAAAATTTAAGATTTCAAAACCTAAAAAAAAATGTGTTGTTATTTCAGAAAGTAAGTGGATTAGAGCTAAATACTCGGGTATGTTTAGAGCTTCTGCACTAATAAATAAAGCGGTTAATAAAGGTGATATTATTGGACATATTACAGATCCTTTTGGTAAATTTCATCATTTTGTAAAAGCTGAGAACTCAGGCTATATTTTTAATGTTAACCAAGCGCCAATAGTATATAAAGGAGACGCCTTATTCCATATTTCGACACAATTAGCGTGATTTTACAGATATTAGAGTGTGGCTTTTTCTGAGCTCTTTTCTTTAGGAAATGCTTTTTTATTAAAGATTAATAGCATCCCTACTCCTGAGCTTATCGCCATATCTGCAATATTAAAAACAGGCTCGAAAAAAGTAAAATATTTACCACCAAAAAAAGGCAACCACTCAGGTAAATAACCTCTCCATATAGGGAAATGTAGCATATCTACAACTTTACCATGTAAAAAGGTATCATATCCTCCCCTTTCTGGTAAAAACGTAGCAACTTGCCCTAAGCTATCATTGAATAAAACACCATATAATACAGAATCTATAATGTTACCAAATGCGCCAGCAAAAATTAGAGATATAGCTACAATAAGAATTTTAGAGCCTTTATTTTTAATTGAACTCATGAGCCAAAAGCCAATACCTACAATTGCTGCAAGTCTAAACACTGTTAAAATTATTTTCGCTGTTCTATCAGAAATAAAAGATATGAAATCACTTAGTTTTGCTCCCCAAGCCATCCCATCATTCTCAACAAATAAAACTTGAAACCAGCTAAATACGACAACTTTTTCTCCTAATTCAAAATGTGTTTTTATATAAAACTTAGAGATTTGATCTATTAGAAGAATTAAAATAATTACAATTGAGGCTCTCTTTAATGACATTTATACTATTAATTTTGGTAAAAATAGAAATATTTACTTTGTTTCATCGAAATTATAAAAATAAAAACGCCTCAGATAGTCTGAGACGTTTACAATATAATATTATATCTGCATTTTTATTTTTGCATATTTTTAGCCTCTATACTTAACGTGGCATGAGGTACTAATTCTAAGCGTTTTTTATTGATTAGTTTACCTGTAACACGGCATATACCATAAGTTTTATTTTCAATACGAATAAGTGCATTTGTTAAGTCACGAATAAATTTTTCTTGACGAATTGCCAATTGCGAATTAGACTCCTTACTCATTACAGCACTTCCTTCATCAAAAGCTTTAAATGTAGGGGACGTATCTTCAGTTCCATTATTGTGGTCGTTCATGTACGCACTTCTAATAAGCTCTAAATCGTGTTGTGCTTTTTCAATCTTTTCTAGAATTAGAGTTTTAAATTTTTCTAAATCTGCATCAGAATATCTGTTTTTTAAATCTTCTGCCATAATCTTAATGTTTTTGAATAAACAATTTTGTGCTTACATCATCAAAAGCGATGTCTATCCCATTGTTTATTTGATCTATTATTCTTAATTCTTCGGTTAATGTTTCGGTTTTAATATAATCAATATTAGTGTTAACCGCACTAATTATTTTATCATCTTTTTGAAGTATTACGTCAATCCTATCGGTAACATCAAAACCTGAATCTTTACGTAGGTTTTGAATACGGTTTACAAGCTCTCTAGCAATGCCCTCTCCTTTTAATTCATCCGTTATTGTAACATCAAGAGCAACAGTTAAGGCTCCTTCATTAGCGACAAGCCAACCTTCAATATCTTGAGATGTTATTTCAACATCTTCAAGTCCTAATGTAATACTTTTTCCATTAATTTCAACATCTAAAGTCCCTCTTTGTTCAATCTTTTTAATCTCTTCTGAAGTAAACTCACGTATCGTGTTAGTAATTAACTTCATATCCTTTCCAAAGCGTGGTCCTAGTGTTTTAAAATTAGGTTTTATTTGCTTCACTAAAATATCCGAAGCGTCTTCTAATAGTTCAACTTCCTTAACATTTACTTCATGTTTTATAAGATCTGAAACGGCAAGAATTTCCTCTTTTTGAGTAGCATTATCCACCGGAATCATAATCTTTTGCAGAGGTTGTCTTACTTTAATCTTTTCCTTAGCTCTTAACGACAAGACTAATGAAGAAATTGTTTGTGCATTCTCCATCTTTCGTTCAAGAGTTTTATCGATGTACGCAGTGTCATGTTTAGAAAATACGGCCAAATGTACACTTTCAAAATTTTCTTTCTCGGTAACCTTTGTTAAATCTTTATAAAGCCTGTCCATATAAAAAGGAGCAATTGGTGCACCTAATTTTGCAATGGTTAGTAAACAGGTATATAGTGTTTGATATGCTGAAATTTTATCTGATTGATAATCGCCTTTCCAGAAGCGCCTTCTGCTTAAACGTACAAACCAATTACTTAAGTATTCTTGTGTAAATTCTGAAATAACTCTAGCCGCTTTTGTGGGTTCGTAATCTGCATAAAAAGCGTCAACTTTCTTTATCAATGTATGTAGTTCCGATAATATCCAACGATCTATTTCTGGTCTTTCATTTAACGGAATATCTGCTTCACTATAATTAAATTTATCAATATTAGCATAAAGGGTGAAAAATGAATAGGTGTTATAAAGTGTGCCGAAAAATTTGCGTTTTACTTCTTCAATTCCTTCTGCATCAAACTTTAAATTATCCCAAGGGTTTGCATTGCTAATCATATACCAACGCGTAGCATCGGCACCATATTTACTTAATGTTTCAAAAGGATCTGCGGCATTTCCCAAGCGTTTAGACATTTTTTGTCCGTTCTTGTCTAATACCAATCCATTCGATACCACGTTTTTATACGCAACAGAATCAAATACCATAGTTCCAATAGCATGCAGTGTATAAAACCATCCTCTGGTTTGATCTACCCCTTCGGCAATAAAATCAGCAGGAAACGATTTATTCTCATCAATTAACTCCTTGTTTTCAAAAGGGTAATGCCATTGTGCATACGGCATTGAACCAGAATCAAACCATACATCAATTAAGTCTGACTCACGTTTCATTGGTTGTCCTGAAGGAGATATTAATACAATTTGATCTACTATATTCTTGTGTAAATCTATAGTTGCATAATTTGCTTCAGAATTATCACCAACTTCAAAATCGGCAAAAATATCTTTCTCTAAAACACCTGCTTCAACTGCTTTAGTCATTTCTTTCTTTAATTCTTCAACCGAACCAATACAAATTTCTTCCTTTCCATCCTCGGTTCGCCAAATAGGCAAAGGAATTCCCCAATAACGCGAGCGAGATAAATTCCAATCGTTGGCATTGGCAAGCCAATTCCCAAAACGTTTTTCTCCTGTAGATTTTGGTTTCCAATTGATTGTTTCATTCAATTCAAACATCCTATCCTTAATATCGGTCACTTTAATAAACCAAGAATCTAATGGATAATATAAAATGGGTTTATCTGTACGCCAGCAATTAGGATAACTGTGCTTATATTTTTCAACCTTAAAGGCTTTGTTTTCTTCTTTTAATTTAATTGCCAATTCAACATCTACCGAACGTTCTGGAGCTTCACCATCATTGTAATATTCGTTCTTAACGTACTTCCCAGCAAACTCTTTCATTTCAGGTCGAAAACGTCCTTGTAAATCTACAAGAGGCACCAAATTATCATTACTATCTTTTACCAATAGTGGTGGCACTTCAGGTGTTGCTTGTTTAGCAACCATGGCATCATCAGCACCAAAAGTTGGTGCAGTATGTACAATTCCCGTACCATCTTCGGTAGTTACAAAATCGCCTGAAATGACTCTAAAGGCATTTTCCGGATTGTCATTTGGTAACGCATAAGGCAACAATTGTTCATATTTTATGCCAACTAAATCTTTCCCTTTGAATTCTTTGACAACATAAAACGGAAGCGTTTTATCTCCTGAATTGTATGCTGATAATTCCGATTTATCTTCAACTTGATTAAACTTTCCTGAAAATTGATAACTAACCAATTTTTTAGCCAAAATTACCTTTATTGGTTCAAACGTGTATTGATTATAAGTCTCAACTAATACATAATCAATTTTGTTCCCAACCGTTAATGCGGTATTACTAGGCAAAGTCCAAGGTGTAGTTGTCCAAGCTAAGAAATAGATAGCACCTTCATTTTTTAAAAACTCAGGAAGTGTTTCCTCTTTTGCTTTAAACTGAGCCACAACAGTTGTATCGGTTACATCCTGATAGGTTCCAGGTTGGTTCAATTCGTGTGAACTTAATCCTGTACCTGCTTTTGGTGAATACGGCTGAATGGTATAGCCTTTATACATTAAATGCTTATTGTAAATCTGTTTGAGTAACCACCACACACTTTCCATGTATTTAGGTTCGTAGGTTACGTAAGGATCGTCCATGTCTACCCAATACCCCATTTTTTGAGTTAGGTCGTTCCACACATCTGTATAGCGCATTACCGCTTTTCTGCAGGCTGCATTATAATCTTCAACCGATATGGTTTTACCAATATCTTCTTTGGTAATTCCCAATTCTTTTTCAACGCCAAGTTCAATAGGTAAACCATGTGTATCC
>JAADHG010000107.1 GCA_013151975.1 Chlorobiota bacterium
AGGAAGCTCATTTACTTTTGAAGTCGCGCAAAAAAATGGCATTCCTTACAGTTTAATCAATAGAGCTAAAAAGAAGATAGAACGCGGCAAAGTTAGATTTGATAAAACCATCGCCAAACTGCAAAAAGAACGTTCTAAACTGGAAAAAACAGAACGCTCTCTTAAAATAAATGAACAAAAGAAACTCGCTGAAGCTGATAAATTAGAAGGCATTAATGCTAAGATTCAAAGAAAATTAGAGAACTATCAAGAATTATATGACAGTAACCAAAGGCTAATATACTTAGGTCAAAAAGTTAATGATATCTCTGAAAAATTCTTCGAGAACAAACGTAAGCGTGAATTGTTGGATGAGTTGTTTAAATTGGTTCAAATTGAAAACTCAAAGCGTAAAAAAATCCCAGTTAAGCAAAAGAAAGCCATAAAAGCAAAGGAGAGACAGATAAAGGAAGAGGTTGAAAAGAAGGTGACTATTATTAGAAAAAAGAAAAAAGCTGCCAAATATAAACCTAAAGAAGAACCGAAACCAAAACCTATTTTAAAGGTTGGTGATAGAGTCCGTTTGGAAGATGGACGCGCTGTTGGAAGCATAGACAAGATTGAAAAAAATAAAGCTATTGTAAATTATGGCATGTTTACAACCAATGTGAGTATGGATCAATTAGAATTAGTAGAATCCAAATAAAGATGGAAGCGTTACCCAAACATAAAAAACTAATATTATTTGATGGCGTTTGTAACCTTTGCAATGCATCTGTGCGATATGTTATAAAGAGAGATAAAATGAATGTGTTTATGTTTGCCACTTTGCAATCTAAAATAGGCGGCAAAATTATTAGTACATATAATATCGATACTCATAAAACAGATTCTATTTTGCTTTATGAACACGATAAAGGGATTTCGTATAAATCTACTGCAGCTTTAAAAATAGCTTCTAAACTTGGATTCCCTATAAATATCTTAACCGTTTTTCTTATTGTACCGGCTTTTATCCGCAATTGGTTTTATGATTTTATAGCTAGGAATAGATATAAGTGGTATGGGAAAAAAGAAGCATGCATGCTTCCAACTCCAGAAATAAGCGCTAAATTTTTAACATAACAAAGCCCTGAATTATAATAACTCAAGGCTTCTAGCATTTAACGCAATTGACACGGTAAATGTTTAATCTTAGCACACTTATTTTGGTTGAAGTAAATATATTTAGGTTTTCTCTAGCAACGTAATTTTTTCGTTTAAATCCATAATTTAATTGTTGAAATTAAATATGTTAGACATGTTAGAATAAATGAATCTATTTCCAATCAGATATTTAACAAAATAATTAATTATTTTAAGCATAACTAATGCTGTTTATTATAAAAAAAATCACTAGAACAGACGTTTAGAAAACTATTTTAACTAAAATTACACAACAGATTAAGCTAATCTTTTTAATAATATCATCAACTGATAGCCTATCCATCATTACACTTATGCATTAGTCAAACTTCCATATTCTGTCCAAGAGCCATCATAAACACTTATGTTTTTATAATTCGCGATTTCTGCAGCCAAAGCTAAAATACAAGCTGTTATACCTGAGCCACAAGAAAAGGTTAACTTTTTATCTGATGCTGCTAAAGCGTTAAAAGCGGCTTTTAGTTCTTCCTTTGATTTTAAGCAATTCCCTTGTAATAAATCGGTAAATGGCAAGTTTCTTGAATTTGGAATAGTTCCGCTTCTCAAACCTTGTCTAGGTTCAGGAACAATGCCTTTAAATCGGTTTACTGAACGTGCATCCAAAATTAAACAATCTGGATTATTTGAAATGGATTGAATATCATCGAAAAATTTAAAGTAATCTATATTATAGCTTCCTTCAAAATCTCCTTTAATAAATTTTGAACTTTTCTTATCCTCTACTTGAAAATTTTCATCTTTCCATTCCGGTAAACCTCCGTCTAGTACAGCAACATTGTTACACCCAAAGGCTTTAAATAAATACCAAGCCCTAGCACTAGAGTATATACCTTTATCGTCATAGATAACAATTGCACTATTTTTATTAATTCCTAAACTTTGGGCTTCATTAGTAAATTGTTCAACAGAAGGTACTGCACTCGGAAATGGTGCAGACACATCACTAAACTTGTTTTTGACATCAAAAAAACGGGTATGAGGTATTTGCTTGGTTTCTTCAAAAGAATTATTATCGGTTACTTTTGCAATACTTGCATCAAGAATGATAATGTTTGAAGCATTCAAATGTTGATGTAACCAATGTACCGAAACCAAAGGGCTCTCAATTATAACCATATCAGATTTAAATTAAGCGTCTTGTACTGTTTTACGTAATCGTGTGCGTCTATCAAAGGCTTGTATCGTTTTCTGTATCTATCCCTTCCCAAGGATACATGATAAAACAAACATTCATAGTCAACTCTTTTTATAATAATACATTTAATAAAATCCTTCGATTCATTTCGACTTCGCTCAATGACCGCTGCTCAGGATAAGCGATTCACACAATTTTATAAAAATTAGTTCTCTGCTTACTTTACTTCATCATAATGGTCGTCCCAATTTCTAACATGAGGTTTACCCAGTTTACCAACCGATTTTGCAACTAGCATTGCTACCATTGCATCACCTGTTACATTAACCACAGTACGACACATATCTAGTGGTCTATCAACGGCAAATATAAGTGCAAGTCCAATAGGCAATAATTCTGGAGGAAGCCCAACCGATTCTAACACAATAACTAACATTACCATTCCAGCGCCAGGAACTGCAGCACTACCAATTGAAGCTAATAATGCCGTTAATACAATGGTAATTTGATCTCCAAATGATAAATCCAGACCCAAAGCTTGAAATATAAAAACAGCAGCCACAGCTTGGTACAAGCTAGTACCATCCATGTTTATGGTCGCTCCAACCGGAAGCACAAAACTTGATACTTCTTTATCTACACCAATATGCTCTTCAACACGTTCCATAGTAACAGGTAATGTCGCTGCACTACTACTTGTAGAGAATGCTAATAATTGTGCTGGACTAATCTCTTTTAAAAACCAAAAAGGATTTTTCTTGGTGAAGGTTGCTACAATTATGCTATAAAATATAATCATTAATATTAAGCCAAGAACAACAACACCGGCATATTGAGCTAAAGCAACCAAAATATCTGGATCATCTGAAGACACAACCACACTCGCTAAAAGCGCAAATACAGCATAAGGTGCTGAAAGCATTATAAGGTCAACCATTTTTAAGACAACATCATTTAAAGAATCAAAAAAGTCCTTAAGAGGTTTTGCTCTTTTTTCACCAACTAAAAGCATGGAGATTCCTAAAAATATAGCAAAGAAAATTACCTGAAGCATTAACCGATTATCGCTCATTGCCTTAAAAGCATTATCGGGAACCATGTCTTCTAAAAACTGTAAAGGTCCACTTTCTACTTGTTTTGTTGCTTCTACAATTTTTGATTGTACACTACTGCTACCTGAATAGGTATTAGTGAGTTTTGAAATGGTTTGTTCTGAAACACCATCGCCAGGTTGTAAAATATTGACTAATAATAATCCTATAGAAATTGCTATTATAGTTGTAATTACATAAGTTATAATTGTGCGTATACCTATTGTTTTAAACTTTGAAATATCCTTAAGGTCAGATATTCCTTTGATTAAAGATGCTAGAATTAATGGTATAGCAATCAATTTTAATAGCTTTACAAAAATAGTTCCCCAAGGCTTTATCCAATCAGACGAAAATTCTTTACCTCCATCAATTTGTAGCATAATAAAGCCGAAAATTAATCCGAAAACCATTCCAATTAATATTTTCCAATGCAATTCTAATTTTCTCATAAGCTGTTTCTTTATCCTCTAAATCCTAATAATTATTTGGAATATAAGGAATATTTAAAATTTATAATTTAGTTGTTTTATTCATTAAATAATAATCTGCAATCACTAACGCAGCCATAGCTTCCACAATAGGAACAGCTCTAGGTACTACACAAGGATCATGTCTTCCTCTACCTTGCATTTCTACAATATTACCTTGATTATCTAATGTATTTTGTTTTTGCATGATGGTAGCCACAGGTTTAAAAGCGACGCGAAAATAAATATCCATCCCATTACTTATGCCTCCTTGTATACCTCCAGAAAGGTTTGTTTTTGTTGTTCCATCTGCATTAAACAAATCGTTGTGCTCACTTCCTTTCATTTGCACGCCACAAAATCCGCTACCATATTCAAAGCCTTTTACTGCATTTATAGATAACATTGCTTTACCAAGTTCGGCATGTAATTTATCAAAAACCGGTTCACCTAACCCTATAGGAACATTTTGCAACACACAGGTTACAGTTCCTCCAATAGTATCACCTTGTTTTTTAATATCTTTAATATGGGAAATCATTTTTTCTGCTATGGCCCCATCTGGACAACGCACAGCATTTGATTCAATTTTCGAAAAATCTAAATCTTGATATGGTTTGTCTATATAAATTTTTCCAACCGAGGATGTAAAGGCATGTATTTTAATGTTCTTTAAAAGCTGCTTTGCAATTGCACCCGCTACTACTCTACAAGCAGTTTCACGAGCCGAACTACGCCCACCGCCTCTATAGTCACGATTACCATACTTTTTATCATACGTAAAATCGGCATGACTTGGACGATATACATCTTTTATATGCGAATAATCTTTTGACTTTTGATTAGCGTTCTCAATGGTAAACCCAATAGGTGTCCCTGTTGTTATACCTTCGAAAATCCCAGATAGAAAGGCAACAGTATCTGGCTCTTTACGCTGTGTAACGATTTCAGACTGACCAGGCTTCCGTCTATTTAATTCTCTTTGAATGGCATTTAAATCTAGTTCTAATCCAGCAGGACATCCATCAATAATGCCTCCAATTGCTGTTCCGTGAGATTCACCAAAAGTGGTGAGCTTAAATAAATTTCCAAAGGAATTTCCTGCCATTAATATATATTTTACGCTAATGTAAATTTATTATTAGAGAAACAAAAATAGAATGCTGTAATCCTCATATTTTTTTAACGAGATATACTTCTAAAACTAATCTAAAATATCATTTATTTAAATCTTTATTTTATAATTTTGTACCAATATTTAAGTTGTTTTAACGTTATGTTAATTGTTAAATATTAATAAATTATTCATTCAATCAATTAAAAATTAAAATTTATGAAAAACATATGTTTAATAGCAATAGCCTTATTAGGCTTTACTTTTACTACAAACGCTCAAGAAATAGCAAGCAACGCAATTGGATTGCGCTTAGGAGATAGCGACGGATTTGGTGCAGAAATCTCTTATCAAAAAGGAATAGGTGATAATAATCGTTTAGAATTTGGCCTTGGCTGGAGAGATGGTAATAACTACAGTGCAGTTAGAGCTATTGGGTTGTACCAATGGGTGTATCCTTTAGATGGAAATTTTAATTGGTACACAGGCGTTGGTGGCGGTCTTGCTGCTTACAGCTTAGATAATGTTACTCCTGGCGCTGACGATAGTAGTACATCATTATTGATAGCTGGTGATATAGGGATTGAATATAATTTTGATATTCCGCTTTTAATTTCTTTAGATTTCAGACCAGAAATTGGATTTGGCTCAATAAATAACGACTTAGACTTTGATATTGCTTTAGGATTGCGTTATCAGTTCTAAACGAGATAAAACATTTTTTATGTTATAAACCACTCTAAAATAGAGTGGTTTTTTTTATTTACTTTTGAAAGAATCAACCACCTTCGGTTTACATTGTTTTACAAACCTTAATAACATCTAAATATGAAACTTCATTTTTTATTTCTATCTGCCCTCCTATTTGCTTCAATATGTATTGGGCAAGAAACTATTGATACTGTTGCTATTGAAAAAATTAGAAATGAAGGATTTAATAATTCTCAAGTAGAGCGTATTGCGTTTCAATTAATTGATAAATCAGGCCCACGTTTAACCAATTCCAAAGGATTTGAAAGAGCTGCCGATTATGCTGTTACCCAATTAATGGAATGGGGCTTAACGAATGCTAATAAAGAACCTTGGGGAGAATTTGGAAGAGGTTGGGAAGTGAATAAAAGTTATTTAGCAATGACAAAACCTTACTATATGCCTTTTATTGCTGTACCTAAAGCATGGACTGAAAGCTCTAATGGTGAAATTACCGGAAAGGTTGTATTTCTTGATGTAAAATCTGAAGAAGACTTTGTTAAGTATAAAGGTAAGTTAAAAGGTAGTATTATTGCGTTATTACCTTCTAGAGGCAATCAAGACCCAACTTTTAAGGCAGATGCTATCCGATTTACTGAGGAAGAATTAAAAAAAATGGAAGCCCCTAGTTCTAATCAGAGACGCTATACTCCTGAACAAATTACTAAATACAGAGCACGGAGAGTCCTTAATAATAAATTAAATACTTTTCTTGCAGAAGAAGGTGTTACGCTAATTTTAAAAGGAACCAATGGCAAACATGGAACACTATTTACAAGTAGTCCAAGAGGGTTTTTAAAAGATACTCCTGTTGGTATAAGTGAACTTGAAGTGGTTCCCGAATATGTGAATTTAATGTATCGCTTGATTGAAAATGGTGTAGACGTTGAAATTGAAGCTGAAGTGAAGACTACGTTCAACACCGAAAACCTGCAAGGTTACAATGTTATTGCAGAAATACCGGGAACAGATGAAAATTTGAAATCAGAAATTGTAATGCTAGGCGGTCATTTGGATTCTTGGCATGGTGCTACTGGTGCAACCGATAATGGCGCAGGATGTATTGTGATGATGGAAGCAGTAAGAATCCTGCAAGCCACAGGTTTAAAACCTCGACGAACCATACGTATAGCATTATGGGGAGGTGAAGAACAAGGTATATTTGGCTCACGTAATTATGTAAAGAACCATTTTGGAGATTCTGAAACGATGGAACTAAAAGCAGAACAAGAAAAGGTTTCTGCATATTACAATATAGATAATGGTACTGGGAGAATACGTGGTATTTATTTACAAGGTAACGACGCTGTAAAACCTATTTTCAAACAATGGTTCACATCTTTTGATGACGTTATAGATAACACGACGATTACAATTAGAGATACAGGAGGAACGGATCACCTAGGTTTTGATGCTATTGGTATTCCTGGGTTTCAATTTATTCAAGATCCCATTGAGTATAGATCACGAACTCATCATACCAATATGGATACTTATGAGCGTTTGGTTATAGACGATCTCAAACAAATGGCTGTTATTATAGCTTCTTTTGTTTATAATACAGCACAACGCGATGAGAAATTGCCTCGAGAGGCTTTAAAGAAGGCTAAGTGATATTATTATTTTTAATGAATGAGATATCAACTTAGATTATTCAAATCATTTCAAGAAATTAAAAGGAACTTATTTTTATTCCTTTTGATTTGTATTTCACATTCAATTTATTCTCAAGAATTTTTGAATCTGGATTTTGAATATGAAATTCAAGGAACTGACACTCCTGAATTATGGTATGTTGGAAACTTACCTTATACTGTGAAGCTTGACACAATAGTAACATACAAGTCTCTAAAAAGTTTAAGAATAAAAAGTGATACTAATAGCGAAAATAAATTTGGATATAGTTCTATCAAATTCCCTACTCAATATGCAAAAGGTAAAACTATAGAATTAATTGGCAGAATAAAAACAAAAAGTGTAAGAAACGGTTATGCTGGAATTTGGTTAACTACTAATAATAACAAGGGTGTAATAGTTGCTGACAATATGAATGATAGAGGTTTAACTGGAACTAATGATTGGCAAAAAGTATCTATAAGATTAAGTGT
The DNA here is from genome assembly GCA_013151975.1 of Chlorobiota bacterium. Taxonomy (GTDB): domain Bacteria; phylum Bacteroidota; class Bacteroidia; order Flavobacteriales; family Flavobacteriaceae; genus JAADHG01. The sequence goes on from JAADHG010000107.1 coordinate 7,854, forward strand.
TGATAAATCAACAACAAAAATCACTTTTGGCAGTCTTCTTACTGGTAAAGGCACAGCGTGGTTTGATGGTTTTGAGATATACATTGATGGTATAAAATTTAATGATGTAAAACCGAAAAATGTTGAACCAACTAAAGAAGAGTTAGATTGGTTAAAACAACATATTTATCCTTTAAATACGTATGACCCTAACACAATTGATAATAAAGACCTTGAAATACTAGATGAACTTATTGGTACTACCAAAGTAGTTGCACTAGGCGAAAACACACATGGTTCAAGCGAAATCTTTAAAATGAAGCACAGAATTATTAAATATCTTGCTCAAAAGAAAGGTTTCAATATTTTTTCAGGTGAAGCAAATATGCCAAAGTCTTACAAATTAAACAACTACATTATTGGTGATAATGATAACCCAATAGAGCTACTTAAAGAGCTAGGTTTTTTTATTTGGCGTACAAAAGAAGTGCTTGACATGGTAAAATGGATGAAGCAATATAGTAAATCTAATCGAAAAATTAGTTTTACAGGATTTGATATGCAATTTTACCAAGGAGCAATTAAGGAGTTAGAAAACAAAATTAATAAGAGAAGTGATACATACAAATTAATACCACAACTAAAATCTAAATTGAGTGCTATAAACATACAACGTAACCAAAAACGACAAATATCTGATGAAAATAAAATAGAAATCTATCACCTTTTAAATTCTATCAAAAAAAATGTGTCAAAATCTAATAATGAATGGCTATTTCAAAATATTAGAATGATTGAACAATCTGTTGATGGTAATAAAGGCTTTCAAAGAGATAAATATATGGCTGAGAATTTACTCTGGATAAAAAACCAAAACCCAAAGTCAAAAATTATTGTTTGGGCTCATAATGGCCATATAAAGAAAACTGGAAATGTTATGGGGAAACATCTTTTGAATTCTTTAGGCAATGACTATTTAACAATTGGTTTTACGTTTAATAAGGGAAGTTATACAGCAGTTGGGAAAAATGGTTTGTCAAGCTATAAAGCCCAAGAATCTCCAGCAGGTAGCTATGAATATTTCTTCAAGCAAATTAACACACCTATTTTTTTATTAGATTTAAGACAAGTTAAACAACAAAATTCAAAATTTAGTAAATGGTTATTAGATAAGTTATTGTTTAGAGATATTGGAGCATTAAAAACTGACAATGAGTTTTACAAAACTAATTTGACAGAAGATTTTGATTTTATAATATTTATTAATGAATCGTCTAACTCGAAATTACTACTTGATTAAAAGAATATTTCATCTTTTTTTCGGTAATTAATAAGGTTAATAATTCATTTTCTCAAAAACAATCTCCTTAGCTGTTTTAGGTATTTTAATTATACTAAAAGGTTGTGTCATTACGCTAGTAACTATATCTCCGCCCTTTGGAGATTCAACGTTATAAACAATATATATTTTATTGCTTTTAACAAGAACTTGTTTTACAGTAATTGCATATCCTCCAGAGGTTTTTTCTCCAAGAAATAGTGCAATAACTGTTTCTTTTTTTAAATTAATTGCTGGAATTTCTAATTCGGGGGATCTGCTTTTATTTAATAAATTAAAAACTTCAGTTAAAGATTTATTGTCTTCTATTACTAGAAATTTAGAATCTGTGTATCCTCCATAAGTATCTTGTGCAAGTATTTGAAAAGGAATAGTCTCTTGTATTAACTGTTTTGAAGCCTTGTTATGTGCAGCATTACAAGATGATAAAAGCAATATACAACTTGCCAATAAGCGTATCATAACGCTGAAACTTTTGTGAGTACACTTTTATAAATGTCTTCATAAAGAGGCACAATCTTATGAATATCAAATTTTAAAGATTCAGCTTTAGCATTAGCTTTAAACGTTTTAAGCAAATCTTTATTTGTTAATATGTGCAATGCATTTTTTGACATGTCTTCAACATCTCCAACATTACTTAATAATCCTGAAACACCTTGTTTATTTACCTCAGGAATCCCTCCTGTATTGCTTGAAATTACAGGCACACCACAGGCCATCGCTTCTAAGGCAGCTAAACCAAAACTTTCAGTTTCTGAAGGCAACAAAAATAAATCACTAAAACATAAAATCTGATCGATCTCATGACTCTTACCAAAAAACACAACTTTATCTTTAATACCTAGTTCTTTACACAACTGTTCAGCAGGTTCTTTCTCTGGTCCATCGCCTACCATCATTAATTTTGCAGGTATCTCCTTTTGTATATTGTAAAATATATTGATGATATCTTCAATGCGTTTTACAGGTCTAAAATTACTAATGTGGGTTATTATCTTTTCACTTTTATCAGCCATCATATCACGCTGACAATCAGTAAATGGTCCTTTATGATGCTCAAAATCAATAAAATTTGGAACCACTTGAATAGTATTGGTAATGTCAAATAAACGTAGGGTGTCTTCTTTTAAGCTTTGTGATACTGAAGTTACAGCATCAGACTTATTAATACTAAACGTTACTGCCGATTTATAAAAAGGATGGCTTCCAACAAGTGTAATATCTGTACCATGAAGCGTGGTTACAATTGGTAAATCAATACCTTCTTCGTGCAACATCTTTTTAGCCATATAAGCTGCATAAGCATGGGGAATTGCATAATGCACATGCAACACTTCAATTTTATGGAGCTTTACCATATCTACCAACTTGCTTGATAACGCCAATTCGTAAGGTTGGTAATGAAACAGTGGATACTCAGGCACATTTACCTCATGGTAATGTACATTATTACTTAACAATTCAAGCCTAACGGGTTGATTGTAAGTTATAAAATGTACTTCATGCCCACGTTTGGACAACTCTAAACCAAGTTCGGTAGCAACAACTCCACTACCACCAAATGTAGGGTAACACACAATTCCTATTTTCATTTTTTTATTCATCTATTGCTTCGTAAATCAAGCGTTGTATATCTGTTCTAATATTTTTCCGTAATAATTTATTCACTCCTTGAGAACTTGGATAGGTTCTATTTGCTAAAAACACATAAACAATTTCTTCCTCTGGATCCGCCCAAGCATAAGTACCTGTAAATCCTGAATGCCCAAAACTTGTCATGGATATACAACCACAAGTTGGGCCTTCATCTCCTAATTGTGGTTTATCAAATCCTATGCCGCGTCTATTATCATTTTCACAAAAGTAACAAGTATTAAATTTATCTACAGTTTGTGTTTTAAAATAGCGATGCCCTCCGTAATAGCCTTTTTGCAAATATAGTTGCATAATTTTAGCTATATCATTAGCATTGCTAAAAACACCTGCATGACCTCCAACTCCATTTTGCATCGCAGCTCCCATATCATGCACATTACCGTGAATTTCTTGATATCTAAAATAATCATCAATTTCGGTAGGTATTAACTGTGTATTACTAAACCTTTCTCTAGGTTTATATGTTGTATAATTTGCTCCCAAAGATTTGTAAAAATGTTGTTGCACCAATTTATCTAAAGGTTGGTCGTAATGGGTTTCAATAAATTTCTTTAAAATATAATAAGGCAAATCGCTATAACGATACCGAAGCCTATTTAGCATTTCGCTTTCTCTAATAATTTTTTGAATAGAATCTTGGTAATCAGATCTTAAAAACAAATTATTTGCTACTTCAATATTAAACGAGGTACTCCGCTTTCTTCGATAATATTTAGCATCTGGTTTTTTTGTTATCGAATCTAATGTATGCATATAAAAAGGAATCCAAGGTCTTAATTTTGCGTAGTGCGATAACATTCGCTTAATCGTTACATCTTTTTTATTAGAATCTTTATACTCTGGTAATAACTGTGATAGCTTACTATCTAAAGACACTATGCCTTGCTCTTCCAATTCCATCAATAAAGGCAAAGTAGCCACGATTTTAGTTAAAGAGGCTATATCATACATGTCTGAAAAGCGTACCTTTTGCTTTCCTTTATAGGTGTGTTTACCAAAATTCTTACTGTAAATTATCTTTCCTTTTCGCGCTACCAATAACTGTATACCTGGTGTCATTAAAGAATCTACAGCATATTGCGCGACAGAATCTATCTTACTTAGACGTTTAGAATTCATACCAACACGCTCTGGCAACCCGTAACTTAACCTGCTAAGGGAAGGGAATTGAATACCAGTGCCGACTTTAAAATCGTCTCCTGCTGTTACAGGCAAAACACCTTTCGCTGAAATTGCACCAAAAATAAGTTGTGCTGCTTTTTCTTGAGCTATCTTACTATTTTGATAGGACACCATTATACTTTCAAAATTCTCAGTAGACTTTAAATCGAAAAGCGCATAGGGTTTGGCGAAAATATTTAAAATCACATCATTGGTTCTTGCAATTTCATATAACCAAACAAGTTCTTTATCTGAAAATTTATACGATTTCCAAGGGTTAGCATTAGATTTATGATAACCAATTATAACCGTATTATAGTTATTTAATTTGCCAATAAGCACATCTAAATTATTCGCCTTTATCTCATGAACTTTGGTGTATTTTTTTAGTTCATTTAAAAAAATTGAACCATCATCATCTCCAAATTTTACATAGGCAATAGATTTAGTTTCTAATTGCTTAATTGGCAACAGGTTTGAATTGTTTTTTACAACTGTTATCGCGTTTTCAATAAGATTCTCATAGAGTATATCATCGTCTATTCTATTTAAATCTTTAACCAAATTGTGAAGACCAACAGGCTTATAATGATTTAGTCCTACTTTATATTTTGCCTGTAATATTTTTTTAACTGAATGTGACAACCTCTCTTCTGTAATTTCTCCTTTATCATAAGCATCAATAATTTTTGCTATTCCGGCAGAAACATCTTCAGAAATTAAAAGCATATCATTTCCAGCTTTAAAAGCAGCTAAATCAACAGCTCCAGAGTCACTAAAATTTGAAGCTCCTTTCATATTAAGTGCATCAGTAAAAATAAGTCCTTTAAAACCTAATCGCTCTTTCAAGATATTAGTAACAATATTTTTAGATAATGTTGAAGGGTAACCAGCACGTGGTTCTAAACTAGGAATATTTAAATGTGCGACCATTACGCTTGAAAGCCCTTCTTTAAATAATGCCTTATACGGATAAAGCTCAATAGAATCTATACGTTTTTCGTCAAAACTTATAGTAGGTAATGTTTTGTGTGAATCTTGGTCAGTATCGCCATGTCCAGGAAAATGTTTAGCGGTAGCTAAAACACCAACGCTTTGCATGCCTTTCATAAAAGCTAATCCTTTTGCGGTTACATTATCTCTATCTTCACCAAAGGAGCGGTTGCCAATAATTGGGTTCTTCGGATTAGTATTGATATCTACTACTGGTGCAAAATTAAAATGAACACCAAGACGTTTGCAATGCTCTCCAATATGTTTTCCTACTTTTTTAATTAAGGTATTGTCTTTTATAGCGCCTAGAGTCATATTCCACGGAAATGAATACGTAGAGTCTAGACGCATTCCTAATCCCCATTCGGCATCCATACCAATAAGCAAAGGAAGTTTAGATATAGCTTGATATTCGTTATTAAGTTTTGCTTGACGTACTGGACCACCTTTTGAGTAAATAAGTCCGCCAATGCTATTATCCTTTATCTCTCTAATTACGTTCCGGTGTGCATTCATATCCTGATTGGAGAACACCATAATCATAAATAACTGTCCTACTCTCTCTTTTAAGCTCATGGATTGATATACACTATCTACCCATTTTTCTTGAGCCTCATAATCTGAAGTTAATAAAGGATTACTTGAATTTTGACCAAAACTGATATTAAAAACGCAAATAAAAGTGGTTAGTAAAATTGTTATACGCATGGTTTGGGATTAATTAAAAACTAAATTTGAGTATATAACGAAAATCTACGCCAAATTAACATATTTATAAAGAAGATAAATAGACTTTAAGATAGTTTTATAATCAATTTTTTTAACAATCCAGCGTGTTTGCATTTATAGTTAGTTGAAGAATCTGGAATGTCAGCTCTTTTTTGCTATTTTTCTATAGCTATTTAAATAAATCTATGTGCCTGTCGTGATATCCTAATAAATACAACACCCCATCTAACCCTATACTGGATATAGAATTTTGTGCATTATCTTTCACTTTTGGTTTTGCATGAAAAGCTATCCCTAACCCAGCAAGATTAAGCATTTGTAAATCATTAGCACCATCACCAACAGCTATTGTCTGGCTAATATCTATTCCTTCTTTTTTTACAATTTCTTTCAGGTATTCTGCTTTCTTGTTTCCATCAACAATATCACCAAGATAGCCACCAGTTAAAACACCATCCTTAATCTCTAATTGGTTAGCGTACACATAGTCCATACCCAATTCTTTTTGCAAATAGTGTCCAAAATATGTAAATCCACCTGATAAAATAGCTGTTTTAAACCCATAGCTTTTCAAAGTATCAATTAATCTTCTTGCGCCTTTGGTTATAGGTAAATTGATAGCAACATCATGAAGTACTTCTTCGCGTAACCCTTTTAATAGTTTCATACGTCTAATAAAACTTTCTTTAAAGTCTATTTCTCCTTCCATTGCCGATTCTGTAATTGCTTTTACTTCATCACCAACACCTGCTATTTCTGCTAATTTATCAATAACTTCAGCTTGTATAAGTGTAGAGTCCATATCAAAGCAAACCAACCGTCTATTTCGTCTATAAATATTATCTTCTTGAAATGCAATATCAACATCTAACTCTGTAGAAATTTGCATGAATCTTTCATTAAAATCAGATTTATTATTTACCCCTATTCCTCCTCTAATGGATAATTGTATACATGCTCTGGGATATTCTTCTTCATTAATAAGCGATGTACGGCCAGTAAGTCTTTTTATAGAATCTATATTTAAATTCTTTTCAGCTATGGCTTTAGTAATCTTTGATATTTGTTTGGCTGTTAGTTTTTCGCCTAGAATGGTTACAATATATCTGTCCTTTCCTTGAAGATTTACCCAATTCTCATAATTTTCAAGTGTTATTGGGGTGAATTTTGCTTTTATACCTAACTCATAAGCTTTAAAAAGTAAATCTTTTAAAGCGGCAGCTGAATTTGATCCAGATTCAATTTCAAACATCATACCTAGGGATAAAGTATCATGAATATTAGCCTGCCCAATATCCAACACTTTGGCGTTGTACTTTGATAAAACCTCTGTTAAACCATATGTAATTCCTGGTTTATCATGTCCCCATATATTTAATAAGTAAATTTCCTTGGCCATACTTACGTTTTGTAAGTTGTAAAAATCATTATTCTTGCTGAGATATAAAAGTTTTTCCTGAGTTTAAACCATTTAACTTTAAAGTTTTAGGAATCATATCTTAATACTAGTAAAAAATTAGCAAAACGATAAGAAGAATGCCCTCTAAAGAATAGAATTTCAAGATTCTATAAGGAAAACTTTACTTAAGAAACCTACTATGCCAACTATCTTTAGCTGGAACTTCCCAATTTTCAAGGTATTCGGCTTTATTTGTAACTAGATTATTGAATACTATGGTATTTTTAGACACCGCTTTTTGTTTCGCCATTTTTCTAAAATCTACTAAAGATTTATAAGCTACAAACTCTCCCTGTTTATAGGAAACATTCATTTTGTCCATTAAATCTACGTTATAAGTCTGCTCTAATTGTTGAATAAAATGTACCGAAGCATCAATTGAACATCCAGAAGCAGCATTCAAGTTTTGATTTAAAGCTAATATTATAAAGCGCTTATATTTAATCTCATAACCTGCTTGTAAATCACTCCCATGAGCAGTCCAGTTCTCTATAAATGTATCTAGTTTAGAGGTAATCTCTTTCAGCTCACTTTCAGAAAATGAACGGTTGGCTTGGTAGATCCAAACTTTTGATGTTTCTGGTAATGTGTTAAAATCTACTAGCATGTTTTGATTTAAGAATTACGGTTTTTTAATGTGGATTCCCATTTGCACTGGAATGACAGATGCATTATAAATCTTGGGCATTAGCAATTAACTCTGCAATATCCATAACTGCAACGTCATTTTCTTTTTCTTTCACTTTAATACCATCCGTCATCATGGTATTGCAAAATGGGCATCCAGCAGCAATAATTTCTGGCTTTACTTCTAAAGCTTGCTCTGTTCGCTCTATGTTAATGTCTTTACTCCCTTTTTCAGGTTCTTTAAACATCTGTGCTCCTCCAGCACCACAGCATAAGCCATTACGCTTACAGTTTTTCATTTCTACTAGCTCCGCTTCTAGCTTCTGAATGAGCTCTCTAGGCGCTTCATAAACGTTATTTGCACGACCTAAATAACACGGATCGTGGAAAGTAATACGCTTGCCTTTAAATTTACCTCCTGCAATGGTTAAGCGACCGTCATCTAACAAACTTTTTAAAAATTGTGTGTGATGCATAACTTCATAATTTCCACCTAACGAAGGGTATTCATTTTTAAGTGTATTAAAGCAGTGTGGACAAGCAGTTACAATCTTTTTAATTTCGTAAGCATTAAGTACTTCTATATTAGTTACCGCTTGCATTTGAAACAAGAATTCGTTTCCAGAGCGTTTTGCAGGATCTCCTGTACAACTTTCTTCAGTACCAAGTACCGCAAATTCAACATTGGCTTTGTTTAATAATTTCACAAAAGCTTTAGTAATCTTTTTTGCACGATCATCAAAACTTCCTGCACAACCTACCCAAAATAATACTTCCGGTTGTTTGCCTTCAGCCATAAATTGTGCCATTGTTGGTATCTTAATTGCTTCACTCATTTATAAAAACATTTAGTTTTATTCGTGTTTACCATCGTCAAACACTTCGATGGTTACTTCTTTATCTACCAATTCTGTGAATTTACCTCTAAAACGAGTTGCCTTCACAAGGTGATTATCTATCCAGTGGTAATTCCCACCTCTTGGTTTTCCCATTAATAAACTATGGTACTTAAAGCCATGCTTTTTTAACCAAGTTTCGGTAAACTCTCGGTGCGCTTCTGTTCTTGATGTGAAAAAACAAATCATGTGTCCTTGTTGGTACCACTTATTACAAATCTCTAAAGCATCTGGATACACCTTAGCTGTTAACATCCGTTCTGGTTCTTCATTAGGGATATCTTCACCAATAGTGCCATCAATATCTATTAAATAATTTTTTACGCCTTCTGGTAATACTGGACTTACATGTTCCCCTGCTTCTACTTTGTCATGCAATAGTTTCTCTACTTCTTCTTTATTCATCTCTAATTGCTAAAAAATCTTTTTTTGAAACTCTTATTATTATTGCAAACTTTCGCATACCATTTACTATTCTTTTCTTTGGATTATATCTATCATAAAAAGCAAGCTCTTTTGCTTTTTCTCCAATATATTTAATTTGATTATCAGTACAATAATCGCAAAATACTTTCTTTACTACAATATCTTTTGGTTGACTATTAACATACTCAATTTCTGTATAGACCTTTATTTGCAAAGAATCTACTGTATAATTTCGTTTCTGAGCAGTACTATAATTTATACAAAAACAGCACATTAATAATGTTCCTAGATAATATGAGGGCTTTACATACTTCATCCTTTATACTACTCATTTTTCCAATTCAACCTATCCATTTGATTATATGGCCAAGGTGCTCCATTATTTTCGATATTAGTCATCATCATATTTAACTCATTTGGTGCAGCAGATTGTTCCATAACTAAATAGCGTCGCATCTCTAATATTATAGATAATGGATTTATACTCACAGGACAAGCCTCTACACAAGCATTACAAGATGTACATGCCCAAAGTTCTTCTCTTGAAATATAATCGTCTAGCAATTGCTTACCATCATCTTTAAACTCGCCTTTATTAGCATCTATATTCTTTCCAACTTCTTCCAAGCGATCACGAGTATCCATCATGATTTTACGTGGCGATAATTTTTTGCCTGTCAGATTAGCGGGACATTCACTAGTACAACGTCCACATTCCGTACATGTATAAGCATTAAGTAATTGTACCCAATTTAAATCTTGTACGTCGCTAGCTCCAAACTTAGCAGGTTCTTCATCAACTTCGCCTTCAGCTGGTGCAGCAAAAGGATCAGCATTTGGATCCATCATTAACATAACTTCTTTAGTGACAGCTTCTAAATTATTAAATTCTCCCTTAGGCTTTAAACTTCCGTAATAGGTGTTAGGAAATGCTAACAAAATATGTAAATGCTTAGAAAAATATAAGTAGTTTAAAAACACTAAAATTCCTAAAATATGAACCCACCAAGCAGTACGTTCAATTAGGTGTACAGTAGTTTCAGGTAAATTACTAAACCAAGGTGCTATATATTGACTGATTATGTTACCAGAGGCCATTTCTTGGAAAGATACATCAGTAGCATTCATAATCAAGAAGAGACTCATAAGCACCATTTCAAAATAGAGAATGTTTAAAGCGTCATTTTTTGGCCATTTGGTCATTTCTTTACTCCAAAATCGCGGAACACGAATTATCATTCGTCTTATCCAAAACACAATTACAGCTATTAAAACTAAAATTGCTAATACTTCAAAAATGCCAATTAACAATCCATAAATAGTACCTATTCCAGAAAATATACGATGCGTTCCAAATAAACCATCAATAATAATTTCTAGCACTTCAATATTAATAACAATAAAACCAACATAAACTATAACATGAAAAAGACCTGCAATGGGACGACGTACCATTTTACTTTGCCCTAAAGCAATCATAGCCATATTCTTCCAACGTTGCGATTTATTATCGCTAACATCTATATCTTGACCTAGCTTAATATTGCGAATAAGCTTTTTTATATTTCTAATAAAATACCCTAAACCTATAATAAGTGCAACTGCAAAAAGTATGTTTGGTAAGTAATTCATGCCTTATGGGTTAGTCTAATTAGTTTTCGCTATATGGGATTTCTTTTTTAGATAAAATTCTGAAATAACGTTTCGGATGCAATTTAATGTCCTTTAAAAGTGCTTCCATTTCTTTTGTAGCTCCTTTAAGGTTATTGTATAAAGCTTCATCTTTTAATAATTTACCTATAGAACCTTCTCCATTCTCAATAGATGATAACACTGCGTTAAAACTTGAAATAGTAGATTGTAGTTCGGTAATTGTTTCACCTAGGTCTGCTTTAGCTATAGAATCTGTAATACTAGCAAGATTTGATGAAGCATTCTCAAAATTGCTTAATGTATTATTAAGTTTACTTTGATTCTCTGTAATTAACGTATTTAGCGTATTAGATGTTTTTTTGAAAGACGTAATTGTAGCCGAAAGCTCAGATACGCTGTTTCTAAAATTAGCTTTTGTTTGCTCATCAAAAACCTCATTAATATTAGTTAAAAGTATATCGGCACTAACCATCATCGCTTCAATTTTTCCTTGTAATGGGGTTAATCTTTGGTTTACAAGATCTGTTAATCCTGGTTTTACCGTACCAACTAAGTAATCTCCTTTTTTCGCATTTTCGGCATTATCATTGGCAGGGATTATTGCAATAGCCTTTCCTCCTATTAATCCAGCCTCATAAAACTCGGCGGTACTATTCTTAGAAAATTCGAAATCACTATCAATTAACAGCGTAACTTTTATACGTCCCGAGTTATCATCAGCAAAAGCTATATTATGGACTTTACCTACAGATAATCCGTTTATAGTCACAGGAGTTGATGATGCGATACCTTCAACATTATCATAAACCACATATAGAGTCCGTGAAGAATCTAATAGATTATTTCCTTTTAAATAATTGAATAAATATATAATTAGCAACAAACTGGAGATAACCAAAATTGCTACTTTTACTTCTCTAGATATTTTCAATGTAAATGTTTTTGATTAGTCACAAAATTAGCAATTAATTTAAGAAGGACATCAATTTGAAGGAGTTTTTATACGTTCTCCATTTTTATAAGCAACAATAAAACTACCTGTATATCCTTTCTGTAATGCTTCTTCTTTTTTTCTTTGAATCTCATCATAATCTGAGGTTTCTCCATAAAAATATTTGTAGCCTTTGCCTATTTTTTCTAGAGTGACCCCTTTTAATCCTTTAAAATTATAAGGCTTGGTTTCTAATTTACGTGAACCAGCTGCTATTTGTACTTTAAAAATTATTCCTGGATATATTGACGATAATGCATTGTCATCAACACTTAAATCTACAATTGCAGAAGTATCAAAACTCTTGTTTAAACTCTCTTTATATTCTAAAATAGCATCCTTAATTGCATTCGCTATTTCTGTTTGCCCTTTCTTAGAACTTAAATATTTACCCTCATGCTTATTAGTAATAAAACCTGTTTCTACAAGAACACTTGGCATGTATGTGTTGTGCATTACCCAAAGGCTAATTTGTTTAATCCCTCTACTACGCCTTTTTAACTTGTTTTTAAAATTATTCTCTATTAAACTTGCTAATAAAATACTCTGTTCAACATAATCTTCCTGCATTAAAGTGAGCCCTATTAACGATTCTGGTGAATTAGGGTCAAATCCTTCATAGTGTTTTTCGTAATCATCTTCCAAATAAATTACTTCATTTTCTGCCTTGGCAATATCAAAATTTCTGCCGGTATTAGATAGACTTAAAACATACGTTTCCGTACCATAAGCTTGTGTATGATGTGCATTACAGTGTACCGAAACAAATAAATCGGCATCTGCTTTATTAGCTATGTCAGCTCTCACACGCAAATCAACAAACACATCTGTTTTACGCGTGTAAATAACTTTTACATCATTATTTTTTTCAAGCTGTTTACCTAGCTTTAAAACTATGTTTAATGCAATTTTCTTTTCAGTATCATACTTTGTTGGTCTTCCTGGATCTCTGCCACCATGACCTGCATCTAAAACCACTACAAATTTATCTGCAGTATTTTGAGCAAAAACAACAGATGTTAATAAAAATGTAAGAGATACTAAAAGGTATTTAATATTCGTTTGCATAGAGATTTTAACGGTTTTAGAACTCGGTTTATTACCCAATCTAGTTGGGCACAAGTTTAAAATTTAATTTTTTGCTTTATTAAAATAATCACAAAAAAATATGTGTAACTTTCCTCTGAAAAAAATTTGTTATAAATTATGGACAGAGGTAAACTAAATATTATTTTTTCATTACATATTAATAATTTATAATGAAAAAAAATTATGTAGTTTTGGCAATTCAAAAACCGAGCCATACTGTTACAAAAATACATCTAAAAGCGTTGCGAACAAATATCTTTCACATACTTTTTGCCTTTAGTTTTACAGTGTTTATAAACACTTTTAGCTATGCGCAAGATATTCCGCCAACCAAAGCTAAAATAAAACCTATAGCTAAAAAAGATACTACTGTTGTGGCAATAGATTCGTTAATTACAAATAAACCAGAATTAAACCCTAAAGCACAAGACACTGTAAAATTAGATTCTATTGTGCCCAAAGAAGGGTTTTTAAAAGATATTGTAAAATACACAGCCAGTGAATATGTATCCATAAATCAACGCACTCAAAAAATTTATTTGCGGGATAAAGCCAAAATAAATTATGGAGATATGGAAATTACTGCAGGTATTATTGTTATTGATTATGCTAAGAATGAAGTATATGCAGGCCGCTTAAAAGATACTTTAGGCAATTATAGTCAGGCTCCTGTTTTTAAACAAGGGAGTGACGTTGTAGAGCCGGATTCTATTCGGTTTAATTTTGATACTCAAAAAGCATTGATTTTTAATTCCAGAACCGAGCAAAGTGGTGGTTATATTATTGCAGACCTTACTAAGAAAGAAAACGATTCGGTGTATTTTATTAAACGCGGTAAGTTTACCACTTCAGAAGATCAAGAGAATCCTGACTATTATTTTTTAATGCGAAATGCCAAAGTTGTTCCAGGTAAAAAAGTAGTAACAGGGTTAACAAATATGTTTATTGCCGATGTACCTACACCTATTGGAATGCCTTTTGCGTATTTTCCGTTAACAAAAAAGCGTACTTCTGGCGTTATTTTTCCATCTTTTGGACAAAACAATGATAGAGGCTATAAT
>JAADHG010000040.1 GCA_013151975.1 Chlorobiota bacterium
GCACACGCTGCAGCCAATGGTTATTTTATGGGTTGTATCAATCGTGTTGGAGAAGAAAAACCTTGGAATTTAGGTAAGTTCTATGGTCAGTCATATTTTGTAGATCCACGCGGACAAATTTTTGCTGAAGCCTCACGGGAAGACGACGAGTTATTAGTAGCCGAATTCGATTTAGATTTAATTGATGAAGTACGTTCAACGTGGCAATTCTTTAGAGACAGACGACCAGAAACCTACGGAAAACTTACTGAGCTTTAATATTAAAGATATGAATTATGAGTTGAGAATTTATTTAAATGAAAACTCATAGATTATAACTTTTTAACTCTTAACTATAAAGAATGGCAGAATATAAAAGACCCACTACCGAAGCTGAATTTAAACTAAATTTTAAGCAGAAAAAGCCTTTAATGAACGATACAGAAGCATATTATGAAGCTTCACGTTGTTTGTTTTGCTATGATGCACCTTGCATTCAAGCGTGTCCAACACATATTGATATTCCATTGTTTATCAAACAAATACATACTAATAATGTAACAGGAGCTTCAAAGACTATTTTCGATTCTAATTGGTTGGGAAATGCTTGCGGAGTGGTTTGTCCAACAGGAGTGTTGTGCGAAGGTGCTTGTGTTTATAATCATCAAGATATACCACCAATACAGATTGGAAGACTTCAAAATTATGCAACCAATAAAACGATTGACGCAAAGAAAGAAATCTTTAAAATCGGAAAATCCAACGGAAAGAAAATTGCTATTATTGGCGCAGGACCAGCTGGAATTGCTTGTGCTTGCGAAGCCAGAACATTAGGTTTTGAAGTCGATATTTTTGAAGCAAAAGATAAACCTTCGGGTTTGATGGTATATGGAATTGCACCTTATAAAATCACAAATGAAGAAGTGTTGAAAGAAGTTGAGTATCTTCAGAAGCAATTACAATTCAATATTAAATACAATTCGGCAATCACTTCCAAAGAACAATTAAAACAAATGGAGAATGATTATGATGCTATCTTTTTAGGTGTAGGGTTAGGAAAAACAAGGATGTTAGAATTAGGAGGTGAAGATAAAAAAGGTGTGATTGGAGCAGTTGAGTTTATTGAAGATTTGCGGATGAAACATCATGAATTAAAAGTCCCTAAAAAGGTTGTTGTTATTGGAGGTGGAAATACAGCAATGGATGCCGCTTCAGAAGCTGCAAGAATGGGAGCACGAAAAACAGTTTTAGCATACCGTAATTCTAAAGAAAAAATGAAAGCCTATGGTTTTGAATACGATTTAGCCATAAGCGCAGGCGTTGACAGTTTATTTAATGTAACTCCACTCTCAATAGTAGGAAATGGAAAAGTTGAAGGTGTAAAATTTGCGAAAACCGAAACGGTAGAAGGTAAATTACAAACCAATATGAATAATACGTTTATTGTACGATGTGATTTGGTAATTAAAGCAACAGGACAAGCAAAACAAGGTAATTTTTATGATCTCATTGATGATTTAGATGCTGGCAATAATGCAATAATAAAAGTAAATAATGAAACCTTTCAAACATCCAATCCAAAGTATTTTGCTGGAGGCGATGCCATTAATGGAGGAGCAGAAGTTGTAAATGCCGCTTATGATGGTAAAATGGCAGCACAAGGAATTCATCAATGGCTAAATAAGTAATTGTTTTGTCTTTCCCATGAAACATGTGCTCAACTTGATTGGGTAATGGGAATCCATAACTAAAAAATATAAATATGATCGATTTATCAATAAATTTTGCAGGTATAAAAGCACCAAATCCATTTTGGTTAGCATCTGCTCCACCAACAAATTCAGGATATCAAGTAATGAAAGCTTTCGAGGCTGGTTGGGGAGGAGCCGTTTGGAAAACACTTGGAGTTCCAGTAGTTAATGTATCGAGTCGCTATGGATCTATAAATTATAGAAATACACGCATGATGGGTTTTAACAATATTGAACTCATTACAGATAGACCTTTAGCGGATAATCTTCGTGAGATAGAAGAAGTAAAAAAATATTTTCCAGATCATGCGGTTATTGCATCCTTAATGGTAGAAAGTAAAGCAGAATGGGAGCAAATTATAAAAGATGTAGAAAATGCTGGAGCAGATGGAATTGAGCTTAATTTTGGCTGTCCACATGGTATGTGTGAACGCGGAATGGGTTCAGCAGTTGGTCAAGAACCAGAGGTTTTAAAAACAATAGTTGGCTGGGTTAAAGAAGCTGCAAATATTCCTGTAATTACAAAACTATCTCCAAATATTTCTCACATTACAGATCCAGGTTTGGCAGCAGTACAAGGAGGAACAGATGCTATTTCATTAATAAATACCATAAAAAGCATTGTAGGTATTGATTTAGACACCTACGCACCTTATCCTATTGTAGACGGCAAAGGGAGTAATGGAGGCTACTGTGGACCAGCTGTAAAACCTATTGCGTTGCATATGCTTAAAGATTTAGCGCAACATCACGAAATTTCTAAAGTGCCAATTTCAGGTATTGGAGGTATTGAAACATGGCGTGATGTGGTTGAGTTTATTTTACTCGGCGCAACATCTGTTCAGGTATGTACCGCTGTAATGCATTATGGGTTTGGTATTGTTCGAGAAATGGAAGCAGGTTTGCGACAATTTATGGAAGAAAAAGGGTATAATACTATTTATGATTTTGCTGGTAAGGCATTACCAAATGTTACGGAGTGGAAACATTTGAATTTGAAGTATAAGGTAATAGCTGAAATTAATGAAGATAAATGTATCGGTTGCGATTTGTGTTACATAGCTTGTGATGATGGTGCACATCAAGCCATTGCCTTACCAAAAGATGGCAGCAACAGAATCCCAAGTATTATAGAAGAAAATTGCGTTGGCTGCAACCTTTGTTCTTTGGTTTGTCCCGTTGAAAATTGTATTACAATGGTGAAAACAGATGATGGTACAGAACATATTACATGGAGTGAACGCACACTTAATGATGATGTGCCAACAACTTTTGACGATGATAGAGCAGGTGGAAAAGGACATTTTGTGCCGAAACCTACTGATGCATTAAAAAATAATTAAGAGTTAATGCCATTAGTTTCTTCAACGTATAAACCGCCTTTCATTTTTAGAAACGGTTTTGTATCTACTGTATATTCAGGATTAGCTAGAAAGGTTCATGGTGTAAACCAAGAGCGTGAACGTATTACATTAAGTGATGGCGATTTTTTAGATTTGGATTGGAGCTATACAAAAGACGCTACTAACAAACTCATCATTTTGCTTCATGGGTTGGAAGGTGATGCACAACGCCCATATATGTTAGGTGCTACAAAAGTATTCATTGACAATAATTTTGATGTTGTTTGTGTAAATTTCAGGAGTTGTAGTGGTGAAGATAATTTAAAGTTTCGATCCTATCATTCGGGAGTAACCGAAGATTTAGAAGATGTAATCAATCATGTTATTGCAACAAAGCAGTATTCAGAAATATATCTGAAAGGATTTAGTCTTGGCGGCAATGTGACGCTAAAGTATTTGGGTGAAGAACGCTCTATTCCAAGTCAGATTAAAGCTGCAGTGGCAATTTCAGTGCCTTGTAGTTTATACGGTTCTTGTATTGAATTGCATAAATTCCATAACGTATTATATCACAATCGCTTTAAAAAACATTTAGTCGAAAAGTTAAAGCAAAAACACAATCGTTTCCCAGAAAGGATAGGTGATGCTGAAATAAAAAGTATTAAAACGCTAAAAGATTTTGATGACGTGTATACGTCGAAAGCGCATGGTTTTAAAGATGCTTTAGATTATTATGAAAAGAATAGCAGTTTGCAATTTCTAAATAATATTTCAATCCCTACACTTGTAATTAATGCAATAAACGATTCTTTTTTATCATCAGAATGTTACCCAATTGAAGAAGCAAAAGCAAATCCTAATTTATATTTAGAAATGCCGAAATACGGAGGTCATGTTGGTTTTGTGACAAGAGGTAATGTGTATTACAATGAAAAAAGAGCTTTAGAATTTTTGATTGAAAAAGATTAGGCAATTTTTCTTACATTTAAGCAAATCAATTTTATATGCTTAATAAAGTATTTGGTAGTGCTGTGTTTGGGGTTGAAGCCACAACAATTACAGTCGAGGTCAATGTTGATAAAGGTATTGGCTATCACTTGGTTGGATTACCTGATAATGCGATTAAAGAAAGCAATTATCGTATTGCCGCTGCACTCCAAAATAACGGTTATAAGATTCCAGGAAAGAAGATTACCATTAATATGGCACCTGCCGATTTACGTAAAGAAGGTTCAGCTTACGACCTAACTTTGGCAGTAGGAATTCTAGCAGCTTCCAATCAAATAAAAGCTGAAAGTTTAGAAGATTTCTTGATTATGGGAGAACTCTCTTTAGATGGAAGTCTGCAATCTATTAAAGGTGCGTTGCCAATTGCAGTTAAAGCTAGAGAAGAAGGGTTTAAAGGCTTTATTCTCCCAAGCCAGAATGCAAAAGAGGCTGCTATAGTTAGCGATTTAAAAGTTTATGGTATTGATAATATCAAACAAGTGATTGATTATTTTGA
>JAADHG010000044.1 GCA_013151975.1 Chlorobiota bacterium
GAATGGTTATTTTTACGTGTATTATACCGATCAAAATGGCGATTCTATTATCGCTAGATATACTGTAAGTAATTCAGACCCAAATGTTGCAAATCCAAATAGTGTATTTGTTATTTTAAAAGTTATCCAGCCTTATGACGCACACTTAGGTGGTGAGATGATTTTTGATTCTAATGGCTACTTATATATCGGCTTTGGAGATGGTGGTAATACCATTGGAGATCCAGAAAATCGTGCACAAAATTTAAATGAATTCATTGGAAAAATAATCCGCATTGATGTAGATAACCCTGCAAATGGGAAAAATTACAGTGTTCCAGCATCTAATCCTTATGCAAATGATGGCGATCCAAATACATTAGGTGAAATATGGTCTTTAGGACTTAGAAACCCTGCTAGGTTTTCTATTGATGGTGTTACAGGAGACATGTGGATTGCAGATACTGGTCATAACTCATTTGAAGAAATAGATTTAAACGTTGGTAATGTTGGAGGACTTAATTATGGTTGGAAATGTTACGAAGGCAACGCTGTATTTGATGCTGGTGCTGGATGTGATATAAATACTTTAACTTTTCCTATAAATGAATATGCACATAGTAATCCAGATATTTTTAGATGTGCAGTAATTGGAGGGCTTCGTTACAGAGGTTCTTCATTATCTGGCTTGTATGGCACGTATTTTTTTGCAGACTGGTGTAGTTATGAAATTTTTATGTTAAATTGGAATGGCAGCAATTGGATAAGAACATCCTATATACCAAGTATAACCTCACAAAGATGGACTGGTTTTGCAGAAGATATTAACAATGAACTTTATATTACTGGTTATGACTTTGCAGATAATGTAAACGGTGGAGTTGGACAAGTTTATAAAATAAAAATAAATACCTTATCAACTAACCAAATTGGTTCAAAATTAGATTTTAGCTTTACTCCAAATCCGACTTCAAATGGTAAGATATCTTTAAATTTTTCTAATAATATTTCTCTCAAAGAAATAAATGCATACAACTTGCATGGGCAAAGAATAAAAGTTAGTTTGTCAAATTTAAATTCAAGAACAATTAATCTAGAATTTAAAGAATTATCAGCTGGAATATATATTATTGAAGCTATTTCTACTTCAGGAGAGCGATCTGTAAACAAACTTATTATCAAGTAATTAGTATAGGCAAGAACTAATAATCTACATATTTATTTTGTATTTTTAGTTAAAATTTAATTCTTGCTATGAAGAAAGCAATACTAATAACTTTTAGTTTTTGGTTATTACACATAATTGTAATCAAAGCCCAAACAATTGATATAGTAAGTTTTGGCACAGGGTTTAACAAACCTGTTAGTATAAAATCTGCCGGAGATAATAGACTTTTTGTAGTTGAACAAGACGGAACAATTCAAATATTAAATACTGATGGTACTACAAATGCAACTCCATTTTTAAATATAGATAGTAGTGTAATAGATCTTAATGGTTTTGGTGATGAAAGAGGATTACTGGGTTTGGTTTTTCATCCAAATTACGACAGTAATGGTTTTTTCTTCGTTAATTATATCGATAACAATGGAGACACTGTTATCTCAAGATTTTCAGTAAGTAATACCGATGCTAACACTGCTAATTCAAATTCTGAATTAATTTTGTTAAACATCGCACAGCCTTTCTCTAATCATAATGGAGGAGACATGGCTTTTGGTTCAGATGGATTCCTATATATCTCTACTGGTGACGGTGGTTCTGGTGGGGATCCAGGAAACAGAGCACAAGATTTAAGTACATTATTAGGAAAAATGCTTAGAATAGATGTTGACAACTCTAGTAATGGTAATAATTATGCTATTCCGCCTGATAATCCTTTTTTTAATGATGGAGATACAACAACCCTAGATGAAATTTGGGCATATGGTTTACGAAACGTATGGAAATTTTCTTTTGATAGGCAAACTGGAGATTTATGGAGTGCTGATGTTGGTCAAGGATTGTTTGAAGAAATCAATATGGTATCCTCGACTGCTTCAGGTATTAATTATGGATGGCGTTGTTATGAAGGCAATTCCGTTTTTAACAATACAGGATGTCCAGATGCGAGTACATTAACATTTCCTATTGCTGAATATTCTCATAGTAATAACGGAAACTTTAAGTGTTCCATAACTGGAGGGTATCGTTATAGAGGAACAACTTATCCAAATTTTAGCGGTTTATATTTCTTCGCTGATTATTGTAGTAATGAAATTGGTTTTTTAGCTGAAAATGGGGCAAACTGGGACATGTCCTTTTCTGATGTATTTGACGGGAATAACTGGGTGGCATTTGGAGAAGATAGTAATGGTGAATTATATATCGCTGGAATTAGCTCTGGTACTATTTATAAAATAGTTGATGCTGATCTTAATGCATCACTTTGGTATGAAGACGCTGATGGTGACACTTTCGGAAACCCCAATGTAAGTCAGACTGCAAATACACAACCCGCAGGATATGTTAGTGATAATACAGATTGTGATGATACCAATGCTAATATAAATCCAGATGCTACTGAAATTCCAGACAATGGCATTGATGAAAATTGTGATGGTCTAGATACATTTACATGGTATGAAGATGCCGATGGTGACACCTTTGGAAACCCAAGTGTAAGTCAAACTGCAAACACACAACCTAATGGGTATGTTAGTGATAATACTGATTGTGATGATACTAATGCAAATATAAATCCAGATGCTACTGAAATTCCCGATAATGGTATTGATGAAGACTGCGATGGACTAGATATAACAACATGGTACGAAGATGCTGATGGTGACACCTTTGGAAATCCTAATGTAAGCCAAATCGCAAATACGCAGCCTCATGACTACGTTGGCGATAATACAGATTGTGATGATACCGATGCTAGTATAAACCCAAATGCAACTGAAATCCCTGATAATAATATTGACGAAAATTGCGATGGCATTATTGAACAAAGTGAAATAAATTACAATTTTTTAATGTATCCAAACCCTGCAAGGAATGAGGTTTCTTTTAGTTTTGATGAAAATGCATTGCCAAAAATGATTACTTTTTTCGACATCTTAGGTAAACTTATAAAAACTGAAGAGTCGTTTTCCAATAATATGTTTAATATTACAGTAAATAACTTCGCAAAAGGATTGTACATTGTTTCAGTAGTAAAAGCGAATAATGAAACATCTTATAAAAAATTAATAATCAAATAATGACTGAAGCAAAAGGAAAGCTATATCTAATCCCAACGAGGTTAGGTGATAATGCGCCATTAGAAGTGTTACCAATTTCAATTAAAAAAATTATTGAAACTGTTGATGACTATATTGTTGAAAATGAAAAAACTGCGCGAAGATTCATAAAAAAAATTAGTTCAAACAAATCTCAAGAATCCTTAAATATTCACATCATAAATAAATATACAGAAGTAAGTGAGTTACCAAGTTACCTTAATCCTTGCTTAAATGGAAGCCCTGTAGGTCTGTTATCTGAAGCTGGTTGCCCTGGAGTTGCAGATCCAGGCGCTGAAATTGTAAAAATCGCACACGAAAAAGATATCCAAGTGGTGCCTTTAGTTGGACCATCTTCCATTTTGTTAGCACTAATGAGCTCTGGTATGAATGGCCAAAACTTTGCTTTTAACGGGTATTTACCAATAGACAAATCAGAACGTAAATCAGCTTTAAAAAAACTTGAGCGTATCTCTTTTGAACACAATCAATCACAACTTTTTATTGAAACACCCTATAGAAATAATAAAATGCTAGAAGAGATTTGTATGTCTTTACATAATAATACTAGAGTATGTATAGCTTGTGATATTACGTTACCTACTGAGTACATTAAAACGCAAACCGTAAAAGACTGGAAACACACAAATATTGATCTTCATAAAAGACCCTCAATATTTATTATCCAAAAAGATTAATAAAAATTAAAGTAAACTAGCCTTAGCTTTTCTGTTAGGTATAATGAAAGACGTATCATAACCTGAAAACTTCTTCATATATTTTCTAATTGTAGTTCCATAAGCATCGGTAAAACCAATAGCACCATAGCTTCTCAAGTATTTTTTAACGCTTCCAGGACCTGCAAGATGAGCTGCAGCTAAAATACCCGACTCAGTAACTAAAACACCATCGATATATTTACCAACAAAACGCTTAATATCTCTACGCAATACCCATTTGTTTCGAGCAGTATACGCTATAAAAGCACTTTCTTGAAGCTTAGGATTATTCAAAAACTGGCTAGTATTGTATATCCCTATTAACTTTAAAGTGTTTTTTCCAAATTGATACTTTCCTAAATATCCTAAAGTATTCACCGTAAAATAATTTCCACGTGATTCTTTAAAAGCTAAAGCTTCTTTAAAACCAACAAACGATTTTCCTAAATGTGGAGAGCTTAAATTTATATCGTTAGAAACATCAGCAACAGGTATATCACTAGACACATTATAACTAAGATCTAAACCTTGAACAGAATACTTGTCCAAGTCCAAAGTATCACTTGAGCTTATTGCTGCAATAAAAGCTACAAAAAGCAAAACCGGAACAACTG
>JAADHG010000240.1 GCA_013151975.1 Chlorobiota bacterium
AATAAAAAGAAACTTGTGAGTAAAACACTACAATTATTCCCCATAGTAACTTCTCCTACTATAGTTGCGTTTTCGGCAATGTAACAATCCTCAGGAATTTGAGGTGATTTTCCGTTTACTGGTTTTATTATTGGCATAAAATAATTTCTTTTACTTAAAATAAGATAATAAATCTGACTTCTTAGAAGCCGACACCATAATTTCTTTCCCATTACTCAAAACTACACTTCCACCTTTTCCCTTTTTATACTTAATCACTTCGTTAACATTAACTAAGTAACTTTTATGTACTCTTGCAAAACTAGAACTAGTCAAAGCATCTTCAAAATATTTAAGTGTTTTACTCACAAGTTTCTTTTTATTGGTATTTAAATAAATTTCGGTGTAATTATCATCGGCTTTACAATATAAGATAGTAGACGTTTCAATAACTTCAAAACCATCTTGCTGAGGAATCGTTATTTTACCATTAACATTATTAGTCTTCGGAACTAAAATTTGGTCTTGTAAAGCATCTTCCTTCGTTTTTATTTCTACCACATAATCTACCGCTTTAATAAGCTCATCAATAGAAATGGGTTTCATTAAATAGTATGAAGCATGTGCATTTAAAGCATCAATAGCGTAATGGTTATATGCTGTTACAAAAACCGTTTCAAACGTTCGGTCACCAACCTTGTCTAAGAGATCAAAGGCATTACCATAAGGCATTTCTACATCTAAAAACACCAAATCTAATTCGTTATTTCTTATAAGTAATAACGCTTCATCCACATTTGAAGCTTCTCCAAGAATAGAGATATTAGGACAATACTTATTTAAGTAATTCCTTAAGATTTCTCTACTTGTCTCTTCGTCTTCTACTATAATAGCGTTTAGTTTCATGTTTTAAAGTTTGAGATGCTTCGACAGGCTCAGCATGACATTTTGTTTCAATTTGTGTTTTTTATCAATTTCTTTTTTAATGTTACTACAACTTTTGTTCCTGTATCTTCCTTATCTTGAAAATTACCAACCTGCACATCTACTTTATCTTTATACATTTCATTTAAAATGGCAACACGTTTTTTAATATTACTCATGCCTTTTGAGTTTTGTTTCTGTTGGTGTTGCGTTTTTAATGCTTTTGATTTTTCTCGCCCAATACCATCATCCGCAATCACAATTTGCAACTCATCTTTTTTAGTTTGTGAAATTGAAATATTCAAATGTCCTTTTGTCTTTTTATATCGTAAACCATGCCATACAGCATTTTCAATATAAGGTTGTAACAGCATTGGTGGGATTTGAAATTCATCAATCTTTACATTGTCATCTACGACTATTTTGTAATCAAATTTATCTTTAAACCTGAAATGCTCAAGCTTAGTATATAATTGCAGTAGTTCAATCTCTTTTTCTAATGGGATAAAATCTTCTTCACTGTTCTCTAAAACAGCACGCATTAATAATGAAAAATCGGATAAATATTTATTGGCTGTACGCTCATCATTAGTTGCAATAAAACTATTAACTGAATTTAACGCATTAAAGATAAAGTGAGGATTCATCTGACTTCGCAATGATTTTAATGCCAACAAATTATTGTTTAATTTTTGCTGTTTGATGTTTTTAAACATAAAATATCCTGCAATCAGTAATAACAAAACACCTCCGATTAAGGAGTAAATAATAAGCCGTTGTCGTTTATTTCGTTCTGTGGTAAGTTGGTATTTACTTTCTGATAAAGCACGATCGCTTTCTAAGCTTGTAATTCTATTTTGTTTGGAAGCCAAATCGCTAGAAAAACGTGCTGCTTGCGATATTTCTTGTTCTTTCTTTATGTATAACTCATCCACTAAACGCTCATAAGTCTTAGTGGTAGCAATTGCCTTGTCGTAATCTCCTGCATCTCTATAAACTTCAGACAGCTTTCTAGTTGCATCTTTTTGTACGACCAAGTCTTCTTTGTCATCGGCTTCTTCAATACTTTTCTCAAGATATGGAATGGCCTTTCCAAAATCTTTTTGTAAAGCGTAGGCATTACCAATTTTATAGTTTTGCTTTTGTGTTGTAATCGCGCTTTCATTATCAAATACCGAATCGGTTTCAATATCTTTAATCTCTTCCAAGGCTTGTTTGCGCAATATTATTTCTTCTTCATAGTCTCTATTCTTATTTTGAAAATCAGCTACTTTTACTTTCTCTTCTACAGCTCTTTTTTTATTTTCTTTTTCGGCTAAGCTTAACGAATTTTCAAAATAGTTTTCGGCTTCTTGCTTTGCTCCACTAGCATCATATGTTTGCGCAATCTTAGAGTTTAAATCCGTTATTTTAGGTGTTATTAAATGTTCTTGAGCTACCTGTAACCCTTGTTTATAGGCATTTATAGCTGCATTAAAATTCTTAGTTTTTACATACACATCTCCAAGTCCTTCGTACAATATAGTAAGCTGCCAATTGGATAAATCTTCTTTAGCTAGGCTATTATATACATCTATACATTCTTGATAATTCTTGTTCAGTTCAAACGCATTGGCTAATTTTAATTTAACATCATTAGATACTACATTTTGAAGGCTTATTCTATAATTTGTAATCGCTAAATCATATTGTTTCCATTCAAAATAAACATTTCCTAAAGTTTCATACACTTCGGCATTTTGCTTGGTTGAATTCGATATTGTTAAAGCATCAGCTATAAATTGAATGCTCTTTTCGGCATCGCTCTTTAAATACATTTCAGATGAATCTATCAAAGTATTAAAGAGTTTTGGATTAGCTTTAAACAATTTATCTGCTGACTTTAAAGGCTGATTAGGTCTTACTTCAACCTTTATCCGTTCTTGGTTCTTAATAATATAATAAACCGTTTCAAAATCACTATGCTTAATAACAAGTTCGTCACCAATGGCAACTTCAATTTTAAACTCTCCTTGTAAGTTGGTTGTCGTATAAGCCCCTCCATTAACCAAAACATTAACCTTTGGTATGGGCTTGTTGGTATCACTTTCCATCACTGAACCTTTAACAATAAATGTTTTCTTAGTGATATTAGTGTCTTGCTGCTGTGCAAATAAAGCCCAAGAAAACAGGAAGACTGTAATAAATAATATGTGTTTGTAAAATTTCATCATTTCTAATATGGTAAACATACACACTTTAGGCGATAAAATAAAATACGGTTTTAGTGTAATTCGAGGTTTTTAAACCAAAATAACCCTCTTCACTCATTAAAAGTATAGGTTCACTCATTCATAACCTCTGCTACACTCATTTTGCTTTTTTTGGCAAACCTTTTGAGTATATGTTTACAGAAACATTTAAAACTTATATTATGAAAACATTATTTAAATCCTCATTACTATTAGCCTTTATAGTTAGCTTTTCAGTAGCAACTGCCATGAACAAAAACGACAACCCCAGTAAGCAATTTATTAAAGTAGCTTTGCTATTGGATACTAGTAATAGTATGGACGGATTAATAGACCAAGCCAAAGCACAACTTTGGGGAATAATAAACGAGCTCTCTTATGCTAAGTGTAATAATGAACGTCCAAATTTACTCATTGCACTTTATGAATATGGCAACGACCGATTAAATGCTAAAGAAGGCTATATACGTCAGGTCATAGGTTTTAGTGATGACTTAGATGATATTTCAAAAGAACTCTTTTCTCTCACTACAAATGGAGGTAGTGAATTTTGTGGTAAAGTGATACAAACTTCATTAAATCAGTTAGACTGGGGAAATAATCCTGACGATTTAAAACTTATTTTTATTGCAGGTAATGAACCTTTTACGCAAGGATCTGTAAACTATAAAGACGCAGCAGCAAATGCTAATGAGAAGGCTGTGACTGTAAATACTATTTATTGTGGCGATTATAATCAAGGTATTTCTACATTTTGGAAAGATGGTGCAGCACTTACAAATGGTGATTATCTATCTATAAACCATAATCAAGCAACAGTGTATATCGCATCGCCTTATGATGATGCTATCCTAATTTTAAACAAAAAGCTAAACAAAACATATATTGCTTATGGCGAAAAAGGCAAAGACAAAATTAGACTTCAAGCAGTTATGGATTCTGAAGCAGAAAGCTATAGTAACGCAAATGCTGTTGGTAGAACCATTAGTAAAAGTTCTCACTTGTACAAAAACTCAAAGTGGGATTTGGTAGATGCTGTTGCCGATGAAGAAGTTGTCATTGAAGATCTAAAATCAGCGTCTTTACCAAAAGAGCTTAAAGGCAAATCTTCTAATGAGATTAAAGCTTACATCAAGCAAAAGAGTCTTGAAAGAACAGCAATTCAAAAAGAAATACAACAGCTAAATATAAAACGAAAATTATTTATATCAGAGCAACAAAAAGAAAATTCTAATGGCTTAGAAAATGCCATGATAAGCGCCATAAAAACACAAGCAAAAAAGAAAAATTACAAATGGGATTAGTTTAAATAAAAACTGTCTAATAAGCACCTAAAAAGTATCATTCTGAACTTGTTTCAGAATCTTTGCTATATTAGTTTTATAGATCCTGAAATAAATTCAGGATGACAGCAAATAAA
>JAADHG010000246.1 GCA_013151975.1 Chlorobiota bacterium
ATAGAAAATTTAAAGTGGATGAAAATGGTAATCGTTATGCGCATATTATTGATACGAAAACAGGCTATCCCAGTAAAACCAATTTGTTAAGTATATCGGTTATTGCAGAGGATTGTATGACGGCTGATGCGTACGCTACTGCTTTTAAGGCTATGGGAATTGATAAGGTAAAAATGTTCTTAAAATCACACACTGAGTTTAAAGTGTTCTTGATTTTTGAAAATGAAAAGAATGCGTTGGAAACCTTAAGCTTAAATGGGTTTCCTGATGAGTAGTTCATTGTTACAGCAAGACTTTTAAAGCCGCGTCAATCTGTTTATTGTCATTCCGCACTTGATGCGGAATCCATTTAATTCAGTTTTAGTTTGATGAGATTACCACGTCGTTTGTCTTCGACAAGCTCAGACTGACACTCCTCGTAATGACAAATTATTTGAAACACACAGGAATAATTTCTCCTTTGGCTAAACAATAGCGTGAAATATCTTCACTTGAAAGTTTTGCAGTATAATCAACCTCATCAACTTTAAAACCAATACTCCTAAGTTTATCAAAATAATCACGCCCATATACACGAACATGGTCATATTGTCCAAATATTTTGGCGCGTTCTTTTTTATCAGTTATGGTATCGTCTTCAAAAGTGGTTTCGCGAGACAAATCTTGCGGAATTTGAAAAATCCCCATACCTCCTGGTTTTAAAACACGGTACAATTCCTGCATGGCTTTGGTGTCATCCGGAATATGTTCTAACACATGATTGCAAAGAATAACATCAAATTCATTATCTTTAAAAGGGAGATTGCAAATATCTGCTTTTACATCTGCAAGTGGAGAGTTTAAATCGGTTGTTATATAATCCAAGTTTTTTAGCTTCCTAAAGCGTTTGTAAAAGGCTTGTTCAGGAGCAAAATGCAATACTCTTAATTTAGCTGAAAAGAAATCAGTTTCATTTTTAAGATATAACCATAGTAATCTGTGACGTTCTAATGAAAGGGTCGAAGGGGATAAAGCATTATTGCGTTGTTTGCCATAGCCATAAGGTAAAAAATTCCTGAAAGATTTTCCATCAATGGGGTCTGTATATGTATCTCCTTTTAAAAAGAACGCTAAAAATGGTCGAGCTGTATAACTTAACCTTATTAAGAAAGGTCTTGGTAAAAAATTTAATATGAATTTGAAGAGCTGTTTCACAAAAAATTAGTCTTCTAATTGTGAATTAATTGTAGTAGTTAATTCTTTAGCAAGAATAATAATATCTTCAGCGAAGTTTGAAACTCTATGCGCAAGTGTAAGCTCTAAATTAGCCAATCTATAATATTCTTCAGTTTTAAGATGTTTTAATAAAAGCTTCTGATCAAATTCGGCAATGATACCTGGATTATTTGCATTAAAAGCCGTAAAAGAATTGGTGAAATTAATATAACCGCTTATATAATTTCTCGAAGCTTTTGATTTAGCATTACTATTCTCGTAATAATTAACGATTTCATTTCTTAATTTATCGCTTTCTATTTTTCTTAGATTACCAGTGCTTATAAGTTCATTATAGGTGTTTTTATTTAGGTTTAAAGCAGCATATCCAAAAACACCTCCATAACCAATATCTTGTAAAAATTGCAATGTATCTTTAATTACATAATTACCTTGGTAATAGGCTTTGCCATTTTCAAGGCTTTCAACTTTACGTTTATATCTGTCAAGGATGTAGGTGTTGCTCCAACTTATATCAAATTTAATGTCTTCTAAAAGTCTTGTAAGATATTCTTTTTCAAGAACCCTGTCTTTCCTTTTTTCATTCCAATTGTTAATACTTAATGCGATGAGAATACCAATAACTACAAGAATAATTTCACCAATGGCATATTTAAGATATTGACCTGTTTTGTTATTTTTTATCATATTATGACGGATATTTCGAAAAAATTTGAACATGATTTTATTTATTTATAAAAACTTAATTATGTTTTCTAAATTCCTTTTCTTCATCACTTTTAATACCTAAGGCTTCATAAATATAAGCAAATGTAGAGAGTAACTCTGGTTTGCCATCAACAATGGCCACATCATGTTCAAAATGTGCAGAGGGTTTATTGTCTTGTGTTGTAATGGTCCAACCATCACGATGTTGTTTTATACGATGCGTTCCCATATTTATCATTGGCTCTATAGCTACAACCATGCCTTCAATAAATTTTTTACCACGCCCTCGTTTACCATAATTTGGCATTTCTGGATCCTCATGCATTGTTTTGCCTAAACCATGACCAACCAATTCGCGAACTACGCCATAACCATGAGATTCACAATATTGCTGAATAGCAAAACCTACATCGCCCACACGGTTATTAATCTTAAATTCTCTAATACCTACATAAAGAGATGCTTTTGTTACTTGTAGTAGTTTTTCAGTTTCTGAAGCAATTTCTCCTACTGCAAACGTATATGCATGGTCGCCGTAAAAGCCATTTTTTATAGCGCCACAATCAATAGAGATAATATCGCCTTCAATCAAGGGTTTGCTATTAGGAATGCCATGAACTACTTGAGCGTTAGGGCTCATACATAAGGTATTAGGAAAATCGTACAATCCTAAAAACCCAGGAATTGCACCTTGTTCTCTAATATATTCTTCAGCCATTTTATCTAACTGTAAAGTTGTAACTCCTGGCTTTACCTCAGCAGCAATCATTCCTAAGGTTTTAGAAACTACTAAAGCGCTTTCGCGCATTATCTCAATTTCTTCTTTGGTTTTTACTATAATCATATTCAAAAAAATAATGGCAAAGATACTCAAAATTAAGCTTGGGTTTATTTTTTATTGTTATATGACTTTTGATAGTTTTTTGTATTTTGTTTTACTATAATTTTGTAGTCTAAAGACAAAAGATATGTATAAAGCAGTAAGTGCAGAAGAAGCCGTAAAAGTAATACAATCAAACCATAGGGTTTATATACAAGCGGCATCAGCTGCACCACAAGTTTTAATAAAAGCAATGACCGAACGTCATGAAGAGCTTAGAAATGTTGAAATTTGCCAGTTGCATACTGAAGGTGTTGCACCTTACGCAAATCCTGAGTTACGTGATAGCTTTCATGTAAATTCCTTTTTTATTGGAAAAAACGTAAGACATACATTAGCAGCAGGAAACGGTTCTTATACTCCCGTTTTTTTAAGTGAGCTTCCATTACTTTTTAAAAGAAATATTGTTGATTTAGATGTGGCACTAATTCATGTTTCTGTGCCTGATAAGCATGGGTATTGCTCTTTAGGAGTTTCGGTTGAAGCAACTTTGGCAGCCATAGATAATGCCACTTATGTGATTGCACAAGTAAATAAGCAAATGCCTAGAACTCATGGCGATGGTATTATTCATTTTACAGAAATTGATTTATTTGTTGAATGCGACGAGCAATTGCCATTGTATTTAATGCCAGAATCTACTGAAATTGAAAACAAGATTGGTGATTATGTAGCGAGCTTGATAGAAGATAGAAGCACTTTACAAATGGGGATTGGAACTATTCCAAATGCCGTTTTATCTCGTTTAACAAACCATAAAGATTTAGGCTTACATACCGAAATGTTTTCAGATGGTGTTATAGATTTAATTTTAAAAGATGTAATTAATGGCAATTATAAAGGTGTTAATAAAGGAAGAGCTTTAGCAACATTTTTAATGGGTTCTCAACGACTTTATGATTATGTAGATGATAACCCTTTTATTGAGATGCGAGAATCAGATTATGTTAATGATGTATCTATAATTAAACAAAACCCTAAAATGGTATCAATTAACTCAGCAGTTGAAGTAGATGTTACTGGACAAGTTTGTGCAGACTCAATGGGTACTAAATTATATTCAGGTGTTGGAGGTCAAATGGATTTTATAAGAGGAGCTTCTTTAAGTGAAGGAGGAAAAGCAATAATTGCATTACCTTCGGCTACAAAAAAAGGGATAAGTAGAATTGTCCCTAGCTTAAAACCAGGCGCGGGAGTGGTTACAACTAGAGCACATGTACATTATATTATTACTGAATATGGTATTGCACATTTATATGGAAAAACTATTAAAGAGCGTGTAAAAGCATTGGTAAATATTGCGCATCCAGACCATAGGGAAACTATTGATAAAGATTACTTTAATTTAATTAAAAACTAAGCGTTATCTAAATAACCCGAAAAAGCCTTTTTTCTTTTGATTTGATTGGATGTGAGGTTTTGTATCAGTTAGCAGTTGGTAAATTTCTCCCCAACCTAAAAGACCTCCAATGTTTCGATCATCTATAAATAAATCGGCATGAACCTTTCTGCTTTTTGTATAATCAAACTGTTCTTCAGGAAAACTTTTATTTACAGCATAAAATGTAATGCCATTTTTTTTGCAAAACTCAACAGTTTCTTCAAGCCGAACACCACTTCTATAGGTCCACAATATTAATCGATGACCATCATCTTGAAGTTTTTTTAGGGTTTCAAATGCAAAAATTCTAGGCTTACGAATTTTTTGGATTGGATCAGGCTACTATCCGGCTGGGATTTGAAT
>JAADHG010000028.1 GCA_013151975.1 Chlorobiota bacterium
TTGGATAAATATTCCACAAAATCAATTTTTTTTCAGTTTAGCCTATATGGGAGACATGATTTTTGAAAAACCTTTAGGTAAATCAAAATCTCCGATTTCTTTAATCCCTTTTATAAATACCCTTGTTGGTAAAGATTATGAGATTAATGAATCTTCTTCAGATTTTAAAGTTGGTGGAGATGCAAAATTTACGATAAACAATAGTTTAAACCTTGATCTAACCTTTAATCCAGACTTTTCTCAGGTTGAAGTTGACCAACAAGTTACCAATTTAACACGGTTTGAGGTATTCCTCCCAGAACGTCGTCAATTCTTTATTGACAATAGTGATCTTTTTGCCAATTTTGGAAACAGCAGAGATTCCAATCCGTTTTTTTCAAGACGTATAGGTATTGCTCGTGACCTTAATGGGAATAACATTGAAAATGATATTATTGCAGGAGTAAGATTAAGTGGTAAATTGAATAATAATCTTCGAATTGGAGTACTCAATATACAAACCTCTGAAGACCAAGCAAACCAAATTGCTACAACAAATAATACGGTTTTAACTGTACAACAAAAACTATTTAGTCGTTCATACATAAGTTTAATGTTTATCAATAAACAAGCGACAAAAGATTATGATTTTCTTAGTGACGAAAATCAATATAATCGTGTTTTAGGTATTGATTACAAATTAGCCTCAGCAGATAATACTTGGAATGGAAAGTATTATTTTCATAAATCTTTTTCACCAAATACAAGTAATAGTGATTATTCTACAGGAGTTTCCACACAATATAATAGTAGAAATTACAACATAAGGTTGAGTGGCTTATTTATTGGTGATGATTTCCGTTCTGATTTAGGCTTTATAAGACGAACAGATATTTTTAAAATAAATCCACAATTTTCTAGAACCTTTTGGGCAAAAAAAAGTGATAGTAAATTAGTGAAGCATATATTTTCAGTGACGCCAATTTTTATCTGGAAACCAAAATTAGATTTTGATAATTCTGATTATACAATAATAAGTCGATGGAATTCACAATTTAAGAATAACTCTAGCCTTACGTTCGAAATGTTTAATAGATTTACGCATCTTTATTTTGATTTTGATCCAACAAGAACAGATGGAGGGCTAAAGCTTCCTGCCGATTCTGATTACTATTATACAAGTTATGGTGTAAGCTTCCAGTCAGACCGAAGAAAAGTACTATCATATAGTGTTAACCCTTCCGCAGGTACTTTTTTTAATGGCAAAAAATATTCATTAGAAACACGATTAAACTATCGTATTCAACCTTACTTTACTACATCCATACAATTAAACTATGATAATATCAATTTACCGAACCCATTTCCTGATGCATCAATCTGGTTAATTGGTCCAAGAATAGACATCACTTTTAATAAAAATTTGTTTTGGGCTACTTTTATACAATATAGTAGCCAGTTAGATAATTTTAGTGTTAATACAAGATTACAATGGCGTTTTGCTCCATTATCAGATTTATTTGTAGTTTACAACGATAATTATTTTACCGATAATGTATTTGCACCGAGAGTACGATCATTAAATGTAAAACTCACGTATTGGCTTAATATTTAATTTTTATGGGAAACGCACCTTTATTTACAGACGACACTATTATATTTGGATTATTAATGTTGGCGTTAGGTTTTATTTTTTATACTGAGTCCTTAAAAACTGGATTTTGGTCAAAATTCTATAAAATAGTGCCTGGGCTATTTATGGCATATATGATTCCTGCGTTATTTACAACAGTAGGGCTCATTGCTCCTGAGTGGGAAACCCTAAGCGATACTGGAGAAACTGTTAAACACAGCACTAATTTATATTATGTTTCAAGTCGATATTTATTGCCTGCAGCTTTAGTTTTAATGACCTTAAGCATTGATTTAAAAGCGGTATTCAACTTAGGCTGGAAAGCCTTAATCATGTTTTTTACTGGAACCATTGGTATTGTAATTGGAGGGCCTATTGCCATCTTATTAATTTCTACGGTCTCACCAGAAACAGTTGGTGGCGTTGGTCCAGATGCTGTATGGAGAGGCTTATCTACACTTGCAGGAAGTTGGATTGGTGGTGGCGCCAACCAAACCGCTATGCTGGAAATTTATGGCTATAATCAAAAACTATATGGAGGCATGGTGTTTGTAGATATTGTTGTAGCTAATATTTGGATGGCTATTTTATTAATAGGAATCGGAAAACGAAAGCGTATTAATAAGTGGTTAAAAGCAGACAGCTCATCAATTGAAGTATTAAAAGAAAAAGTTTCAGCGTTTACTGCAAAGGTAAAACGCAACCCTTCACTAACCGATTTAATGATTATTGCAGCAATAGCCTTCGGCACAGTAAGTTTGGCGCACTTATCTGCAGGTTTTTTAGCACCCTATTTTGAAGGAGTAGTTGCAAATATTGAATCGGTAACCACCAGAAATATATTTACATTTTTAGATTCTAAATTCTTCTGGATGATAAGTATTGCTACTATTATTGCCATATTACTATCCTTTACAAAAGCTAAAAACTATGAAGGTGCTGGAGCTAGTAAATATGGAAGTGTGTTTATTTACATACTTGTAGCATCTATTGGTATGAAAATGGACTTAACACTTATATTTGACAATGCTGGTCTAATTGTGATAGGCGTTATATGGATGAGTATTCATGCAGGATTATTAATTTTGGTTGCCAAACTTATTAAAGCACCCTATTTTTTCTTAGCCATTGGTAGTCAAGCCAATGTTGGTGGTGCTGCCTCTGCTCCAATTGTAGCTTCGGCTTTTCATCCCTCATTAGCTACTGTAGGTGTTTTATTGGCTGTTCTAGGTTATGCCATAGGGACTGTTGCAGCTATTTTAAGTACCATTTTAATGGAACTCGCCGCTGTAAGTTAAAAGCTAAATTGAATTTATTTTAATTTTTATAAGCCATTTATTTATGTGATATTTGCTGTCATAAATTTTAATAGATGAAACACGCATCACTCATTTTAGCTGTATTGCTTATTTTTTCTTGTGGAGAAAAGGAATCTGACCTAACTGTAACTGGTACAATTAAAGGACTCAAAAAAGGAACTATTTATCTTCAACAATTAAAAGACTCTACTTTGGTTGTATTAGATTCTCTAGTTGTAAATGGCGAGCAACCTTTTGAATTACATAGTGATTTAGAAGAACCTGAGGTTTTATACTTGATGCTAGATAAAAATGGAGCTGAGAATTCTAGAATAGCCTTTTTTGCAGATAGAGGGATTACCGAGATTAATACAACCTTGAAGCGTTACGGATTTAATCCAAAAATTAAAGGATCAAAACAACAAGAGAAACTTGAAGAGTTTAATAGTATTATCTCAAAGTTTAATAATCAACGCTTAGAACTTATAAAGGAACAGTTTGAAGCACAACTAAGTAAAGACACTTCAAAAATAAACGCTGTAAATAAAAAAGCTGAGAATATTTTAAAACGAAAATATTTATATGCTATTAACTTCGCTTTAAATAATAAGGATAGTGAAGTTTCACCTTATATTGCTATTGCCGAAATTTACAATGCTAACATAAAATATTTGGATACTATTTACAATACTTTGCCAAAAGATATAGCAAACTCAAAATATGGAAAAGAGCTAGACTTACATATTAAAAAACGCAAACAGGAAGAACAAAATTAACATAAAAAAACGCGCTTAAAGCGCGTTTTTTTATGTTATAATTTATTAATTTTTTCAATTAATGCATGCCCTTTATCTTCGAGCTCTTTATTAATTGCCTTAAAGTGTGCCTTCTTATTTTCAACACTTCTATCATTAACCTTTACAATTAAAGCATCAAAAGTAGCAATGGCTTCATCAATAATTGCTTCACTTTTTTTAGTGTCTTTATCTGTATTAGAATATTCCCATACATAAACTGCTTCAATGATATCTCCTAGTACATAATTGATATCCTTTTTTAGGTCTCTTACGTTTCCCATAATTATTGCATTATTTTGTTTGTCATTCCCATGAAAATGGGAATCTATTAATTTAGATTGCAAAATTACACATAAACTTCTAATAGTTTAGCATTTTTTGAAGTAATTTGATATGTCTTAATCGTAGCGGGAAGTAATAGTGTTTCTCCTTTTTTTATAGTCTCAGAAAACGAGTCAACAACAATTTCAGCCTCACCATCAACACACATATAAATTATGAATGAATCGTGATTATTTTCTTTTTCAACTTTAGATGTAATTTCTAAATAATTAGTAGTGAAGTATGGACAGCTTACCATTATATTAGATTCATTTTTTACTTTAGAATAATCAATTCTAAAATTTTCTTCCATTTTAAAGTCAATAGCCTCGATTGCTAAATCATTATGTAAATCTCTTTCATTGCCGTTATCATCTACCCTATCCCAATCATAAACACGGTAGGTAATATCACTTGTTTGCTGTATTTCGGCTAGCATTACTCCTGCTCCAATAGCATGCACACGACCTACTTCAATAAAATAAGTATCGCCTTCTTTAACCTTGTCAAAGT
>JAADHG010000142.1 GCA_013151975.1 Chlorobiota bacterium
AAGTCATTGACACTGATATTGATGGCGTAGGCGACGCTCTAGATAATTGCCCAGAAAACGCAAATCCAGATCAAGCTGATATAGATGAAGATGGCATAGGAGATGTTTGTGATGATGATAATGATAATGATGGTGTTTTAGATGTAAATGATAACTGCCCTTTAATTGCAAATCCGGATCAAGCTGATATAGATAATGATGGTATAGGCGATGTATGTGATAATGATTCAACCTTAGCTCCTTTAAGCCCATGTATTAATGGTTTTGCAGGAATTTACCCTTGTAATGACTACGATTTAATGGCTCATATTTCTAATGCAGAATTGGGAGGTGTTGGAGCAGAAGGTAATGATTCTTGGGGATGGACAGATTCTACAACAGGCAAAGAATATGCCTTAGTAGGCACGACAACAGGATCTGCATTTGTTGATATCTCAAATCCACTTAATCCTATATTACTAGGCACATTACCTACTGCAAGTATAAATAGTTTATGGAGAGATATTAAAGTATATAACAATTACGCTTTTATCGTGGCTTATAACGCAGGTGCTCATGGTATGCAAGTTTTTGATTTAACAAGATTAAGAAACGTAGCAAATGCTCCTGAAGTTTTTTCTGCTGATGCTAATTATAATGGTTTTGGTAGTGCACATAATCTTATTATAAATGAAGATAGTGGGTTTGCCTATGCCGTAGGAACATCAACCTTTAATGGCGGCCCACATTTTATTAATATACAAAATCCAACAAATCCAGTCGCTGCAGGTGGTTATGCTATTGACGGTGAATCTCATGATGCTCAAGTAGTGACTTATAATGGCCCTGATAGTAATTATACCGGACGGGAAATTTATATTGGAAGTAATGGTAATAAAGTTGTTATTGTTGATGTTACTGACAAAGCAAATCCAACACAAATTTCTTCTATTGGCTATACGAATTTAGGTTTTGTACATCAGGGTTGGTTTACACAAGGTCTTAACTATTTTGTAGTTGGAGATGAATTAGATGAACGTAATTTTGGCATTAATTCAAGAACCTTATTTTTTGATTTTACAGATCTAGACAATCCTTCGCTTCAATTTGAATATTTTGGACCAACTGCTGCCATTGATCATAATTTATACACAAAAGATAATTTACTCTTTTTAGCTAACTATACTGCTGGAGTAAGAATACTTGATATTTCTAATATTGGAGCCAATTCTGCTGTTGAGGTTGGCTATTTTGACACCTATCCATCAAATAATAACACCGCTTTTAATGGTGCTTGGAATGTTTATCCGTATTTCCCTAGCGGCAACATTATTATAAGTGATATTGATGGTGGCCTTTTTATAATCCGAAAAAGCACAAATTAATTTAAAAAGGAGAGAATTCATCCTACTCTTATCAATAAAAAAATACTATCAACCCATTTAATAATATAATGTCAGGTTGTATGGTAAAACAGGACTTATATTGTATATTTGCTCTCTATTTAGAAATAATCTATATAAGAATTTATGATTAAAGTATCTGAAATAGCCAAGAAGAAAGTTGTTGAGCTTATGCAAGAAGAAGGCTATAATTACGCAACCGATTTTGTTAGGGTTGGGGTTAAAAGCGGAGGTTGTTCAGGGTTGTCTTATGATTTAAAGTTTGACAAAACAAAAGACCCTGAAGATAAAGTATTTGAAGACAACGGCGTTAAGATTATTGTAGATAAAAAAAGCTTTTTATATTTAATAGGAACAACTCTAGAATATTCTGGAGGCTTAAATGGTACTGGATTTGTATTTAATAATCCAAATGCGAATCGCACATGTGGTTGTGGAGAAAGTTTCTCCTTATAAATTTTACAAAAAATGAATAAGTACACCGAAGACGACTTAAAGAAAGAGCTTGAAACCAAAGAATATGAATATGGTTTTTACACAGATATTGCATCTGAAACCTTTCCTATTGGCTTAAATGAAGATATTGTTCGTGCGATTTCACAAAAGAAAGAGGAACCCGAATGGATGACCAAATGGCGTCTAGAAGCCTTTAAAATTTGGAAAGATATGAAAGAGCCTGAATGGGCAAATGTAAAATATAAAAAACCAGACTTTCAGGCCATTTCTTATTATTCTGCACCAAACAGCAAACCAAAATACAATAGTATCGATGAGGTTGACCCAGAATTATTGGCAACTTTTAAAAAATTAGGAATCTCGCTAGATGAACAAAAAAAATTGGCTGGAGTTGCAATGGATGTTGTAATTGATTCTGTTTCGGTTGCAACAACATTTAAAAAAACGCTTGCGGAGAAAGGAATCATTTTCTGTTCGATTAGTGAAGCTATTAAAGAACATTCAGAGCTTGTAAAAAAATATATTGGAACAATAGTTCCACAAAAAGATAACTTTTATGCTGCCTTAAATAGTGCAGTTTTTAGTGATGGCAGCTTTTGTTACATTCCAAAAGGTGTGCGTTGTCCAATGGAATTATCTACCTATTTTAGAATCAATCAAGCAGGTACTGGACAGTTTGAACGTACTCTAGTAATAGCAGATAAAGGCAGTTATGTAAGTTACCTTGAAGGTTGTACTGCACCAAGCAGAGATGAAAACCAATTACACGCTGCAGTTGTAGAACTTATAGCGCTTGACGATGCCGAGATTAAGTATAGTACTGTACAAAATTGGTATCCAGGAAATGCTGAAGGTATTGGTGGCGTGTATAATTTTGTAACCAAACGTGGCTTATGCGAAACCAATGCGAAAATTTCTTGGACACAAGTAGAAACAGGAAGTGCAGTCACTTGGAAATATCCCTCTTGCATATTAAAGGGAAACAATTCTGTAGGAGAATTTTATTCTATTGCGGTAACTAATAATTACCAACAAGCTGATACGGGAACTAAAATGATTCATTTAGGGAAAAATACAAAGTCTACCATTATCAGTAAGGGGATTTCCGCAGGAAAATCTCAAAATAGTTATAGAGGGTTAGTACAAGTACATGCTCGTGCTGAAAATGCTCGTAATTTCTCGCAATGTGACAGCTTATTAATGGGAAATAAATGTGGAGCACACACGTTTCCATATATAGAAGTAAAAAATAAATCGGCGCAAATAGAGCATGAAGCGACTACAAGT
Source organism: Chlorobiota bacterium (assembly GCA_013151975.1). Taxonomy (GTDB): domain Bacteria; phylum Bacteroidota; class Bacteroidia; order Flavobacteriales; family Flavobacteriaceae; genus JAADHG01. The sequence continues at coordinate 3,126 of JAADHG010000142.1, forward strand.
AAAATAGGTGAAGACCAAATATTTTACTGTAATCAAAGAGGAATAGATACTGAAAAAGCAATAGCCCTAATTGTTAACGGGTTTAGTAAAGAAGTATTAAATAAACTTCCCATGGAATTTGCAGTTGAAGCACAAAAATTATTAGAAATTAGTTTAGAAGGATCTGTAGGTTAAAATAATAATAAACATGAAAAAAGTAATATTCTTATTTGCTGTAATTGCATTTGTGAGTTGTAAAAACGACAAAAAAACTGAAGAGGAAACCACTGCTACTGAAAATTTAGAAAAAACAGAAAAACAAAGTGATGGATTAACCCTTTTAAAAGGTGAATTTATTTATTATACCTCACCAAAGGATACTATTGGCGCAGCTGTATTACAAACACATAGTGAAATTTATGCTGTTGTAATTAATGATAAAATGCGTGAGTTAAATGAACAAGTTCAGAAATACAAAACTGAAGATACAGATATGGTTCCTGTAGAGATAAGAGGAAAAATCACACCAAAACCAGAAAATGAAGAAGGATGGGGTTTTCGTGTAGAGATTAAAGAAATACTAAACGTAATTAAACCCAATCCTGAGAATAACGAAATTATAACAATAGGTAAAGAGTAAATATGTTAAAAATAAAAAATCTGCACGCAAGTGTTGACAATAAAAGCATTTTAAAAGGTATCAATCTTGAAGTAAAAGCAGGAGAAGTTCATGCTATAATGGGACCAAACGGGTCTGGAAAAAGCACATTAGCTTCTGTAATTGCTGGGAAAGAAGAATACGAAGTAACCAAAGGTGAAATTCTTTTAGATAGTGAAAATATAGATGAACTGGCTCCTGAAGAACGTGCTCATAAAGGTATATTCATGTCCTTTCAATATCCTGTAGAAATTCCTGGAGTTTCCGTAACTAATTTTATAAAAACGGCGATTAATGAAAATAGAAAAGCTAAAGGCTTAGGAGATATGCCTGCAAACGAAATGCTTAAGCTTATTCGTGAAAAAGCTGATCTTTTAGAAATAGATAGAAAATTTTTATCGCGTTCGTTAAACGAAGGGTTTTCAGGTGGAGAAAAGAAACGTAATGAAATTTTTCAAATGGCAATGTTAGATCCAAAATTAGCCATTTTAGATGAAACAGATTCCGGATTAGATATTGACGCTTTACGCATAGTTGCCAATGGTGTAAATAAGTTAAAGAGTGAAAATAATGCTGTAATTATCATAACGCATTACCAACGTTTATTAGATTATATAGTTCCCGATTTTGTACATGTACTCCACAATGGCAAAATTGTAAAATCTGGCACAAAAGAGCTAGCTCATGAACTAGAAGCAAAAGGTTACGATTGGATTAAAGAAGAAGTGAAAGCTTAAGCACATGGACTTAAAAGAAAAACTCAT
>JAADHG010000289.1 GCA_013151975.1 Chlorobiota bacterium
ATATTTTAAGTATTGAACATACTTGGGATATTTTTTCAAAAAATGAGCAAGCTATTCAAGAGGATTATAATTTGATTACCAAAGGCCGTAAATCACGACCAATACCTGAAATGACAGTAGCATTCAATCCAGAAAACATATTTATAGAAGAAGGCGCAAAGTTGCCTTTGTGTTCCCTTAACGCCTCAAAAGGCCCAATATATATTGGGAAAAATACCGAAATAATGGAAGGTAGCATGATAAGAGGTCCCTTTGCTTTATGCGATAATGCTGTAGTTAAGCTTGCTGCTAAAATTTATGGTGCTACAACTATTGGTCCAGGCTGTACAGTAGCAGGAGAGATAAAAAATTCTGTAATTTTTCAAAATTCTAATAAAGGTCATGAAGGGTATTTAGGAGATGCGGTTATTGGAGAGTGGTGTAATATTGGAGCCGATTCTAACAATTCGAATCTTAAAAACAACTATGCAGAGGTACGCCTTTGGGATTATGAAACTGAAGGTTTTGCGAAAACAGGATTGCAGTTTTGCGGATTAATGATGGGAGATCATAGTAAGTGCGGAATTAATACAATGTTTAATACGGGAACCGTGGTTGGTGTAAGTGTTAATATTTTTGGTAGTGGTTTCCCCAGAAATTTTATACCCAGCTTTAGTTGGGGAGGTCATAAAGGGTTTACTACATATCTAACTAAAAAGGCTTTTGAAGTTGCAAAAATAGTAATGGCAAGACGCAATGTTGAGTTTACCGAACAAGATGCATCTATATTAGAGCACATTTTTGAGGATACTAAAAAATACAGAAAACAATAAGTTATTATTTAGTACTGTTATTTTATTAATAATTTAGGGTAATGATAAACATGAATCAGGAAATTAGATTATTAGCCTTTTTAACTTTAATCACTTTATATGGTTGTTTTGGACTTTTTGATAGTGGTTCAAAGAGAATTACTGATGATTATATCCTCGTGTGGATTGATTTACAAGAAAATCAAGGCATAATAAAAGAATGGAATAATACTGGTAGCGGAGAAACAATAGTCTCTGAATATGTTTTTGCAGTTGGACACAATGATGATTTTATTATTGCTAAGCAGCATCCGGCATCTAGATTTGATGGTGGATATGAAATAAATGACAAAATTACTAATTACTACATTATTGATATTAATAATCAAATATCCGAAGATGGTAAAAACGTAATTGGACCTTTGACAAAGGAGAAGTTTGACAGTTTTAGGAAAGATTTAAAAATGAATGCCATTGAATTTGACATGATTTATCCAGAGAAATATTAACCGAATTGAAAAAATATTAATAACAGTTTTGACAATCATATTTGGTTCACAGCAAAATTAAAAGTTTATCGCTTTCTACTGCCTTACTTGCCATTTGCTAACTTAATTTTCTTCGTTTTTTCATTCGCTTTTTAAGTTGTAAATTTGCACGCTTGTTAAAAACACAAGGATGAATTCTATTAAAAAAGTCGCTTTTTATACTTTAGGTTGTAAACTTAACTTTTCAGAAACTTCAACAATTGCAAGAAGTTTTAAAAACGAAGGGTTTAATCGTGTAGATTTTTCTGAGAATGCAGATATATATGTTATTAATACATGTTCAGTTACAGATAATGCCGATAAGCGCTTTAAAACTATAGTAAGACAAGCTCAGAAAGTAAATCCTGAAGCGTTTATTGTAGCCGTTGGTTGTTATGCACAGTTAAAACCACATGAATTGGCTAATGTTAATGGTGTAGATTTGGTACTTGGGGCTACTGAAAAGTTTAACGTTACTAGCTATATTAATGATTTATTAAGTCATCCCGAGCGCAGTCGAGGGGTTGGTGAAGTGCACTCCTGCGATATTGATGAAGCCGATTTTTATGTAGGAAGCTATTCCGTTGGAGATAGAACACGCGCGTTTTTAAAAGTTCAAGATGGTTGCGACTATAAGTGTACCTATTGTACAATCCCTTTAGCACGCGGTATATCAAGAAGCGATACACTTAGTAATGTACTAAAAAATGCAAAAGAAATTTCTGAGCAAAACATTAAGGAAATTGTACTTACAGGTGTAAACATTGGTGATTATGGTAAAGGCGAATTTGGTAACAAAACACATGAGCATACGTTTTTTGAGTTGGTACAAGCTCTTGATAATGTTGAAGGCATTGAGCGGTTAAGAATCTCATCGATTGAACCTAATTTATTAAAAAACGAAACGATTGAATTTGTGTCTCAAAGCAAATCATTTGTACCACATTTTCATGTGCCATTACAAAGTGGGCATAACGACATTTTAAGGTTAATGAAACGTCGTTATTTGCGTGAATTGTATGTAGAACGTATTTCGAAAATAAAAGAAGTAATGCCTCATGCATGCATTGGTGTTGATGTTATTGTTGGATTTCCAGGAGAAACTGATGACCATTTTTTAGAAACATATAATTTTTTAAATGCGCTTGATGTGTCTTACTTGCATGTGTTTACGTATTCTGAACGTGATAATACAGAAGCAGTGGGTTTAAAAGGTGTTGTGCCAAAAAACATACGCACTAAACGTAGTAAGATGTTACGAGGACTATCAGTAAAAAAACGACGGGCATTTTATGAAAACCAAATAGGTAGCGAAAGAACAGTCTTGTTTGAAAGCGAAAATAAAGATGGATATATCCATGGTTTTACAGAAAATTATATAAAAGTAAAAACACCTTGGAATCCAAATCTGGTAAATACTTTACATAACATAAAGCTTACTGAAATAGATGATGATGGTTTAGTACGTTTTGATTTTGTGGAGGAAATCGTACTTTCTTAAATTCTTACACCAACAGGAAGCATACTTTTATAGCGTCTGTTTTTGCGTATAAACTTTGCAATTGGAGGACTCGTTGGAACTACGCTTATATTGCGTTCTTGAATATTTTCCATAACCAATTTTAAAAAGTCTTCAACAAATGTTTCATCAGTTACACATTCAGGAACAATAAGTTTTGTTAAAAAAATCTTTCGATCTTGAAGGGAATATTCAATCTTTGCTAGTTCATTATCAACCTCTAGTTGAAATTGACGTAAAAATGTATTATCTGTAAGTTCAGCTGCATCAATCATAATTAGTCTTATTTATTCAATGGAGAAAGCACTATTTTGTATAGTTTTGCTATGCAAATTTACAAAAAAAATAGTTATTAGCCATATATTATTGAACCTTAATTGTTTATGAACCAAGATATAATTCATGTTTATTTTATGCCAGGAATGGCTGCAAACCCTTCAATATTTGAATATATTAAGTTACCTGAAGATCAGTTTAAGATACACTGGTTAGAGTGGATTATTCCCGTTGTTAATGAGGCTATCGAGAGTTATGCAAAAAGAATACTTACATGTATAACACATAAAAACAGCGTTCTTATAGGTGTTTCTTTTGGAGGGATTTTAGTACAAGAAATGGGTAAGTTTGGTGATTTCAAAAAAATAATTGTGATATCTAGCGTTAAAACAAAATTTGAACTTCCTAAGCGAATGAAAATAGCCAGAATTACTGGAGCTTATAAAATGATTCCAACACAATTATTAAGTAATGTGGAAGCATTGGCAAAATATGCTTTCGGGAAAACAGTTACTAAACGTGTAGAGTTGTATAAAAAATACTTATCTGTGAGTGATAAAAGGTATTTAGATTGGGCGATAAAAACAGTTATATTTTGGGATCAAGAGAAGACTTTACCTAATGTTATTCATATACATGGTGAAAAAGATGCCGTTTTTCCAATCAAAAACATCAATGATTGTATTGTTGTAAAAGGAGGTACACATATTATGATTATTAATAAATATAAATGGTTTAACGAAAATTTACCTCAGCTCATATTAAGTTAAAGTTTAATGCCATGTCATATTTTTTTTTACATTTAAAGCGTTATATTTATAAAAGAATCTATTATAAGAAATTAATTATTATATAGAACGACTAATTTAGAAATTCAATATACCTAAATCTATAAGTTAAAAATATGAAAACAATTAAAAATATATTGGCTTTTGTTGGTTTATTAAGTTTATCTGGATTGTTGATTTTTGCAGTTCAGGATGCTCCAAGCGATGAAAATTTAGAAAAGAAAATTATAAACGAATACAACGTTTATGCACTTAATGTACCTGATAACTTAGATTTTTCAGGAGAGGCATTACCATTAAAAAATCCAGATATTCTTGAACGAATGGATCGGGAATTATTGGTAAACACCTATTGGCAATCTAATGCATTGTTAATGTTTAAACGCGCAAATAAGTATTTTCCAATCATTGAACCAATATTAAAAGAATATGGTATTCCTAATGATTTTAAATATTTAGCAGTTATTGAAAGCGGATTAACTAATGCTGTTTCTCCAGCAAATGCTAAAGGCTTTTGGCAAATAATGAAAGCTACAGGGAAGGAAAATGGTTTAGAGATTAACTCCAATGTTGATGAACGTTATAATTTAGAAAAATCTACA
>JAADHG010000253.1 GCA_013151975.1 Chlorobiota bacterium
GCTTCTGAGCATCTAACCTACCCTTACTAAGGGTTTTGCAATGCAAAGTTTTTTTCTGCCTCTTCAAAAACTTTCATTTCTTCAGGTGAATATTCTTTCGATCTAAAAACTGTCCATAAAACAGCTATAAGGAAAACGAAACCACCAATGTAAAATGAATATTTAACCGAGTCTGGAATTACACCTTCAGGTGCAGTATTAGTGACTCCTAAATAAGTTAAAAACCAAGGCAACTTTGAAGCAACATAAGCTCCAATGCCAATAAAAAAACTTTGCATTGCAAAACCCTTAGTAATTTGATGTTCTGGAAGATTGTCACCTACAAAAGCCCTGAAAGGTTCCATAGACACATTAATTGATGCATCCATAATCCAAAGCATTCCAGCAGCAAACCAAAGCACTGGTGAATTTGGCATAACAAATAATGCTAATGATGCCAAAATTGCTCCAACTAAAAAATAAGGTCGTCGTCTCCCTAATTTAGGATGCCATGTTCTATCACTAAAATAACCTATTATAGGCTGGATTATTAAACCTGTTAAAGGTGCTGCAACCCAAAGAATAGGAATGTCTTCAATGTCTGCTCCTAAAGTTTGAAAAATTCGACTAACATTTGCATTCTGTAGGGCAAAACCCATTTGGATTCCTAGAAAACCAAAACTCATGTTCCAGATTTCCCAAAAATTTAGCGTACGCTTTTTCATCATAGTACTTATAAAATTAATACTTTTGATAAGCGATAAGACTTATCAAAACTTATGTGAGAAGTGAAAATATAAGCTTTGATTATGCGGTAAAGATATAAAAGTTTTTAAATAATCAAACTTAAACTCCTATTTTGTAGATTCTCTTTCTATGAGTTCGGTCTCGATAACTATGGTTTTGTAATGTTCTTCTTCTACTTCATTATCAATATCAAGTTCTAATCTATCAATCAATAAATCGGCGGCTTTTTCTCCCATTTTTTGAGCATGTTGGCTTACCGTTGTTAAACTAGGTGTTGCATGTTTTGACAGAACGCCATCAGTAAAACCAATGATTTGAAGCTTGTCAGGCATTTTAATTCCTTTTTTCCTTGCTACTTTCATAGCTGTGATGGCATACAACTCGTTTACAGCAAAAATACCGTCAATATGTTTATTGTTATTAAAGAATTGTTCAATTTCATTTTCTAAATCTTCTAAATGATCTTCAGAATCAAGCTCAACATCAATTTTTAAAATCAAACTTGCTTTTGGATGTATTTTACTATCTTCAAGAGCGGCTATGTAACCTTGTGTTCTTAGCCTTCCAACACTTACATAATCCTTTGTAGTTATAATTCCAATGTTTTTACAGCCATTAGAAATTAATTTTTCTACAGCTTTTTTTGAGCCTTTTACATCATCAACAATAATTTTGTCACAATTAATTTCTTCTACAGCTCTATCAAACAGTACAATTGGCATTCCTTGATTTATAGTTTCGTTAAAATGATGATAATCTTGCCGTAACAAGGTCTCTTTAGAAATGGACAAAATAAATCCATCTATACTACCATTAGCTAGCATCTCCATATTTATGACTTCCTTTGAAAACGATTCGTTCGACAGACCAATAATAACATTATAGCCTCTATTGTTTGCCACCTGTTCAATCCCTCTAATAACATTTGAAAAAAAATGATGTACAATTTCAGGGATAATTACACCTATAGTCTTCGTTTTTCTGTTCTTTAAACTTAAGGCAATATTATTAGGTCTATAATTGTAAAGTTTTGCAAAAGCCTTCACTTTTTGTCTGGTGTCCTCACTAATCTCAATACTATTACGTAATGCTTTTGAAACTGTTGAAATAGACACATCTAATTCTCGTGCAATCTGCTTTAAAGTAACCTTTCTTTTCATGGGTCTTTATGTATTAAAAACAAATATATCGCTTTATTATTTATACACCAATTTTACTATTTTGTAGCTTCTATCCCTCAAATTTAAAAAAGTTTTCAACACGAAAACGTTTTCGTAAATAATTACTTAAAATGTATACTATTCTTTACACAAAATTTACATAGGTTTAACCTTGAGAAGTGGAAATATAACAAATTAAACTAATTTAATAGTATTGTATGAAAACAACTATAAATAGCTTACTGTTTTTACTGTTCATTATGCCTGTCTTTATTTTTGGGCAATCTACTGTAACAGGAACAGTAACAGAAAAATCATCATCTCAACCTCTCCCTGGAGTTAATATTCTCATAAAAGGAACCACACAAGGAACGGCCACAGATTTTGATGGTAATTACCAAATTACAGTTAATAATGGAGATGTAATCGTTTTTTCTTATGTTGGATACAGAACATTAGAGATTACATATTCTGGACAGATTACAGTTGACGCTCAATTAGTAGAAGACGCTGCACAATTAGACGAGATTGTTTTAATTGGTTATGGTGGCGTAAGAAAAGAAGATTTAACGGGTGCCGCTGATTTAATAACTTCAAAAGATTTTAATGAAGGTCCAATTATTTCTGCACAAGAACTTATTGCAGGGAAACTTGCAGGTGTATCTGTAACTTCTGGTGGCGGTGCTCCTGGTGAAGGACAGGAAATTACAATTAGAGGGCTTGGGTCTTTATCATTATCTAGCTCTCCTTTAATTGTTCTCGATGGATTACCTTTAGATGGTGGAGGAGTTGGTGGATCAAGAAATACCCTAAATTTAATTAATCCTAGCGATATTGAAAGTATGGTAGTCTTAAAAGATGCTTCAGCAACAGCCATTTATGGCTCACGAGCCGCAAATGGGGTTATTATAATTACAACAAAAAAAGGAAAGGATTCCGAGTTCAAATTCAACTTAAATTCGTCAATGACATTTTCCAATCCAATTGACAAAGTAGATGTGTTATCTGCTGGTCGCTTTAGAAGGTTAGTAAATCAAACAGGCGATACGGACGCCATTTCTAGATTAGGGTCTTCTACAACGGATTGGCAAGATCAAATTTATGTGGATGCTGTAGGTACCGACAATACCTTTAGCGCTTTAGGAAGTGCTTGGGGAGTGCCTATGAGAGCTTCTATTGGTTACTCTGATAGAAGTGGAGTTTTAGATCGCGATAATTTTAAACGTACAACAGCATCGCTAAGTTTAACCCCTTCTTTATTAGATGATTATCTAAAAATTGAGTTGAATGCGCGTGGCATGTACACCGAAAATGCGTTTGCTAATAGAGGTGCCATTGGTAGTGCGGTAGCTTTTGATCCTACTAAACCCGTCTTTGATGCTAACTCTCCTTTTGCTGGTTATTATTCTTGGATAGATCCAAATACTGGAAGTCAATTTAATTTAGCACCATCAAATCCTGTAGCTCTAATTAATTTAGTTGATGATACAGCTGAAGTAAGACGTTTTGTTGGGAATGCTAAATTTGATTACAAATTGCATTTCTTTACAGATATAACCGCAACTATTAATGTAGGTTTAGATAAATCTAATAGCGGCGGTAGAACATTAACTTCAGAATTTATCCCAACATCGGATCCAACTTTTAATGGTGCTAGAACAACTTTTAGACAAGAGACAACAAACCAATTGTTTGATGCTTATTTAACTTATAAAAAAACGATTAATGATATACATAACATAACTGCTGTTGCGGGTTATTCTTATCAATCTTTTGAGTTTGATGGTTTAAATTTTGATAGTGAAAAACAAGAACAAGGCAATACATTTGAATTTATTGATAAAAATAAAAGTGTATTACTATCTTATTTTGGTAGGTTAAACTATGATTATAAAGGAAAATATTTATTAACTGCAACCTTAAGAGCAGATGCTTCTTCTAAGTTAAATCCTAACGACCGTTGGGGATATTTCCCTTCTGCGGCTTTAGCTTGGAACATTCATAAAGAAAGTTTTATGGAAGATTCATTTATTAATCAACTAAAATTACGTGTTGGTTATGGAGAGGTAGGGAATGTAAATGGATTGGCAGACTATCAATTCTTAACCAGATATACAGGTAGTCAAAGTACAGCAAACTATCAATTTGGGAATGCATTTTTACAAACCTTTAGACCAGAACCCATAAATGAAAATCTATTATGGGAAGTGGTTGAAACTATAAACCTAGGTTTAGATTATAGTATGTTTAACAGTAGAGTATCGGGCTCTGTTAATGTTTATAAAAGAAAAACCAAAGATTTAATAGCTCCAGCTTTTGTTGATCCTTTTACCAACTTTGGTAACAGAATAGATGCTAATATTGGCGATATGGAGAACAAAGGGATAGAGTTTGCATTTAATGTTACACCTATACAAACTGAAGACTTTAAATGGAGCATAGGTTATAATGTAGCATTTAATGACAATAAAATAACTAGACTTCCATTTGATCAACCCGTAGGAGGTATTAGTGGTGGTGTTGGGAATAACATTCAAGTACACACTGAAGGCGAAGCGCCTTTTAGTTATTTAGTTTACGCACAAGT
>JAADHG010000183.1 GCA_013151975.1 Chlorobiota bacterium
ATCTTATTTCTAAAATCTTCTGTTGATTTCCACATTACATTAAAAACTTTGTGGTAATCTTCGCCAATACATTTTGCATATTCATCACTCATTACTTCTACCATTGACTTGTGCTTTGTAAGTCTAGAAAAGTTTTTCATTCTAGTTTCAAAATCCATAGATTCAAACTTCATTCTATTTAAATCTACGAGATAAAACGAATAATGGTCTCCGTTTTTTTGTATTAAAGTATTGCCTGGAGAATGATCTAAAAAGTGAATCCCTTTTTCATGCAAGCTAAAAGTAAACCTAGTAAACTCACGCAAAATTTGTTCATAATTAGGGTAATTAAAGTCATTTATAAGTTCTCTATATGTTAAATCGCAATCTAATTGTTCGCTAACATAAAAACTTTTTTTATACAATAACGGAGTTGTAAACTCATAATATGCAATAGGATTCGGCGTACCTACTCCTAAATGTGTTAGCCTGTTGGCATACTCAAATGAGCGCTGTGCCTTACTTTTACGAAAATATTTATAAACAACTTGGTTTATTAGGTTTGGGATTCTAAAAGATTTGATGTTAATAGTTTTATCATTTAACTGAAATAATTTCAGTTTATTCCTAGCATCCTTAATATTCTTACCTGAGCTATCAAAAGTCTCTATAAAATTATCTATTGCTTGTTCAAAATCTTTGTATTTACCTTGAAACACTTTCTTCATTTGGCAATATTACAACTTTTTATAATTTTAGATTTTAAAATTAATCTTTGACTTATTAATTGTTTGGATGTTCTAAAAAATTATACTTTTAAAGTTTTAAATTTAATTACATTAAATCCAAAAAAGTCTAGCATGTTTGTTCATTTTTTAATTACACGTTTTAATCTTCGCAAAGATGATTGGGTAACAAGCAAAAAAAATAAAGTTGTATTAACAGATGAATGGCATAAAAACCGATTTGAACTTTTTGACAACTATTGTTTCCCTAGTGTTAATTCTCAAACAAATCAGAATTTTCAATGGCTTGTGTTTTTTGATACAACTACACCACAAAAATATAAAGAGCATATAGCAACCTTAGAAAAAAAAATGCACAATTTCAAACCTATTTTCGTTGATGGTATGGAGGCTTTTCTACCTTCAATAAAATCGTATATTGAAAATTATAATGAAGATTACTTAATAACTAGCAGATTAGATAATGATGATTGTATCAGCAAATTTTATATTGATGAGATTCAAAAGAAATTTAATAATCAGGATTATTTGGCTTTAGATTATATTAATGGCTACACCATTCAAACATCACCATCTATTAAAATTGGAAAAAGATTAGATCAGTATAACCCATTTATTACTTTAATAGAAAAAAACGAAAACCCTAAAACCGTTTGGCATATGCGTCATTCGCATTGGAAAAAAGAGAATAATATTATACAAATTAAAGATACTAAAATTTGGACCTCAATAATTCATGAAGAAAATAAGGTAAATGAATTTTTAGGATATGGTAAAGTAAACTTAGTAGATTATTTTGAAGATTTTGAAATTTCAAATCAAAAGAAAGAAATGATATTAAAGGATAAAATTCCACAAAGTAAATGGCGCCTGCAAAGTTTTTTTAATCTTTGCTCTTCCTCTTGGAATTTATCATATAAAAATTTAAAAAAGAGCATTGGGTTATATAAGTAAACTCAATAGATTAAACATGCAAACAGAAATCAATAACGTCTTAAAAATCTTAAACCAAGGTGGAATTATACTTTATCCAACTGATACTGTTTGGGGTATTGGCTGTGATGCAACAAATAGTGATGCCGTTAAAAAAGTTTACGCCCTTAAACAACGTGAAGAAACTAAAAGCATGGTATGCCTTGTAAATAACATAGATATGCTCAAAACATATATTAATACTATTCCAGTAGCTGCAACAGATATTATTAAAAAATCTAAAAAGCCTACAACTATAATTTATAACAACCCCAAAGGAGTTGCAAAAAATTTAGTAGCTAACGACAATACATTGGCGATAAGGGTTGTAAACAATACTTTTTGTAATGAACTCATTAAAAATCTAAAAACCCCTTTAGTATCTACCTCGGCAAATATTAGTGGGCAACCTACTCCAAAATCCTTTGCAGAAATAAGCGAACAGATTTTAAAAGGTGTAGACTATATTGTAAATTTGCCAGATGAAAAAAGTGAAGCAAAGCCATCAGCAATTATTAAATTAGCAAATGACGGAAGTGTTACATTTATTCGAAAATAAACACTCAATTTTCAAGCACCAAGTTCCAATTTATGGTTTTTGGAATTTGGAATTTGGTTTTTGAAATTTATAATGAATTACAAAGAAGCATTACAACATAACATCTTTAAAATCATCTCACAATCAGCTCAAGAACTCAACTTAAGCTGTTTTGTTATTGGTGGTTTTGTACGCGATTATATTTTAAAAAGAGGTACCCATAAAGATATTGATATTGTTGCCATTGGCAATGGTATTAAGCTTGCAAAACATGTTGCTAAAAATCTTCCAAACAAACCAAAAGTTCAAATATTTAAAACCTATGGTACAGCAATGCTCAAGCATAAAGACATAGAAATTGAATTTGTTGGAGCTCGAAAAGAATCTTATAGCGAAGATAGTAGAAACCCAATAGTTGAAAACGGCACATTAGAAGATGATCAGAATCGTCGTGATTTTACAATTAATGCATTGGCTTTAGACTTGAATGAAAACGATTTTGGAAATTTACTTGATCCTTTCAATGGTATTCAGGATTTAAAAGATAAAATAATTAGAACACCTTTAAATCCAGATATTACTTATAGTGATGATCCTTTACGAATGATGCGTGCTATACGATTTGCTACACAATTAAATTTTACAATTGAAGACAAATCTCTAAACGCCATCACAAAAAACAACCATCGCATTAAGATTATAACAGAAGAACGCATTGTGGTTGAACTTCATAAGATTCTGGAAAGCAAAATACCTTCCGTTGGATTTTTATTACTTGAACAAACTGGATTATTAGACTTTATTTTACCCGAACTCACAGCATTAAAAGGTATTGACGAAGTTGAAGGCCAACGCCATAAAGATAACTTTTATCACACGCTAGAAGTTGTAGATAACATTGCTAAACATACAGACAACCTCTGGCTACGTTGGGCTGCTTTACTTCATGATATTGGAAAAGCACCTACAAAAAAGTTTAGTAAAAAAGTGGGGTGGACATTTCATGCGCATGAGTTTGAAGGTTCAAAAATGGTATATCAATTATTTAAACGATTGAAAATGCCTCTTAATGATAAAATGAAGTTTGTACAAAAAATGGTGTTTATGAGTTCGCGTCCAATAGTATTGGCGCAAGATACAGTTACAGATTCAGCAGTACGACGATTAGTGTTTGATGCTGGCGACTATGTTGATGATTTAATGACGCTTTGTGAGGCTGATATTACCACTAAAAACCCAAAACGATTTAAAAAATACCACAACAACTTTAAAATTGTAAGAGAAAAAATAATTGAAGTAGAAGCACGGGATCATATTCGTAATTTCCAACCACCAGTTTCAGGCGAAGAAATTATGGCCGCTTTTGGTTTAAAACCTTCAAAAGAAATCGGAATTATTAAAGAAGCTATTAAAGAAGCCATCCTTGAAGGAGAAATTCCAAATGAATATAACGCTGCTTATAGCTTGATGCTTAAAGAAGGTGAACGGTTAGGGTTGTCATTTAAGTTGCAAAGTAACAAAGATTCAAAGCAAAAATGAAAAATGATTATACATATAGAAAATTATCCATATGGCAAAAATCTATGTCTTTAGTTACAGAAATTTATAGTGAAGTTAAAATTTTTCCTTCAGATGAATTATTCGCTTTAACTTCTCAAATAAAAAGATCGGCAGTATCAATTCCAAGCAATATAGCTGAAGGCTATGGAAGAACTGGGACAAAAGATTATTTAAGATTTTTAAATATTGCTTTAAGCTCATTGTTCGAATTACAAACTCAACTAGAAATAGCATACAACTTAAAGTTTTTAAAAGAAAACAATTTCAACAAACTTTATGAAGACACAAGAGAAATAGAACGAATGTTAACTAGTTTCATAAGAAAAATCAAAGACTAAAACTTTGAAACTTTGAAACTTTGAAACTTTGAAACTTTGAAACAAAAAAAAGACAACAAAAAAATAATTTATTGGCTATTAACAGGATGCCTACTTATTTTTATAATGGTAGTAGTTGGTGGTATTACTAGATTAACGCACTCGGGTTTATCAATTTCAAATTATAAACTTATCTCAGGAACAATACCACCAATGAATGATGTGGAGTGGCAAACTGCTTTTGAACTTTACCAACAGTATCCAGAATATCAAAAACTTAATACCCATTTTACACTTCAAGATTTTAAAGATATCTATTTTTGGGAGTGGT
>JAADHG010000049.1 GCA_013151975.1 Chlorobiota bacterium
AGGTATTCATGGTTTATCAAAAATATTAATTGAAAAGTATGATGGTAAAGTACCTCAGAGCTTTGAAGCACTAGAAGCCTTACCTGCTGTAGGACACAAAACAGCAAGTGTTGTAATGTCTCAAGCTTTTGGTATTCCTGCTTTTCCTGTAGACACACACATACATCGGTTAATGTATCGCTGGAACTTAAGTAATGGTAAAAATGTTGTGCAAACTGAAAAGGATGCCAAACGCTTGTTTCCCATAGAATTATGGAATACGTTGCATTTGCAAATTATATGGTACGGTCGCCAATACTCTCCAGCTAGAGGCTGGAATCTTGATAACGATGTAATTACTAAAACAATCGGGCGGAAATCTGTAATAGAACACTACTATAAATTAAAGAAATCCTAGTGGTTAGCTAGGACTTCTTTTCGCCAAAGTTTAGTTTAAAAGCGCTTCAAACTTTAATTTATTATACTCAATAACACTTAAAGCCTGAGAATAATTCAGAAGAAAATTAACCGTTTCTTCACTCGGTTGTAATGTTTCAGAATGTTTAGAATCTTCAATGTAAAGTTTTGCCATTTGTCTTTTTTATGCGTTACTAATATTACTGTAACGTGACAAAACTTTATTTATTGTATTAGTTTATTAAAACTATATTATGTTTATCTATAACCTTTCTTAAATTTATTAATGCATACCGCATTCTGCCTAAAGCTGTATTAATGCTAACCCCCGTATTCTCTGATATTTCTTTAAAACTCATATCATTATACATACGCATTACTAGCACTTGTTTTTGATCTTCAGGAAGTTCTTCAATTAATCGCTTTACATCATTTTCAACCTGATTTTTAATAAGAACTTTTTCTGCATTTAAAGAAGAATCGCTAATCACAGAGAAAATATCAAAATCACTACTATTATCAAATTTAGGCATACGGTTGTTTTTTCTAAAATGGTCAATAACCAAATTATGAGCAATACGCATTACCCAAGGTAAAAATTTACCTTCTTCATTGTATTTTCCAAGTTTAAGTGTACGTATAACTTTTATAAACGTATCCTGAAAGACATCTTCTGTAACATCTCTATCAAAAACCTTTGAATAAATAAAACTGTAAATCTTTTGTTTGTGTCTTGTAATTAAGACCGACAATGCACTTTCGTCACCTTTAATATAGTTGCTAACTAATACAGCATCTGTGATAAGTTCTTTTTTCATAATCATTACTTTTTGTTTGCATAGAAGAAGCCTTCTCTGCTTGGGGTTAAAATTTAAAAAGTAATGTTATGCTATAAGCTAATAGTTTAATTTGCTGATTAATAGAAACCAAATATAACAACAATCATACCTAAAAAACAAAAATAATTTGATTTTTTTCATAAAAATTCGATGTAATATCCATTTTTATAGCTAAAATAGAAGTGGTATCTTTGCAGAATTATTTCTTTAAAATGTCCATAAATACTAATATTTCTAAGGTAAATCCTAAAACAAACATTATCATTAAGGGTGCAAAATTGCATAACTTAAAAAATATTGATGTTGTTATACCAAGAAATAAACTTGTTGTTATTACGGGGTTATCAGGTTCAGGAAAATCCAGTTTGGCATTTGATACATTATATGCCGAAGGGCAACGTCGCTATGTTGAGAGTTTATCTAGTTATGCAAGACAGTTTTTAGGGAGACTTAACAAACCTAAGGTAGATTATATTAAGGGGATTGCTCCTGCTATTGCTATTGAGCAAAAAGTAAATTCTACAAATCCGCGTTCTACAGTTGGTACAACCACCGAGATATATGATTACTTAAAACTGTTATTTGCAAGAATTGGTAGAACCTATTCACCAAAATCAGGACAACAAGTAAAAAAAGACACTGTAGCTGATGTTCTAAACTATATAAAAAGTTTTACTGAAGGAAACCGTTTGCTACTGCTTGCTCCCATTCATCTTGAAAATGGAAGAACAATAGAAGATAAGCTTAAAGTATTAAGCCAACAAGGGTATGCTAGGATAAAAGTTGATGGAGATATACTGCGTATTGATGATATAGAACATTTTAATACTATAAAAGACTGTTTTCTTGTTGTTGACAGAATTATTGTAAAAGATGATGACGATTTTTATAATCGTTTGGCTGATGCTATTCAAACGGCCTTTTTTGAAGGTAAAGGTCAATGCTATATTGAAGCGCTTTCCGATAATACATTAAAGCACTTTAGTAATACCTTTGAGTTGGATGGTATTACCTTTTTAGAACCCAATATTCATTTATTTAGCTTTAATAATCCGTATGGTGCTTGTCCAAAATGCGAAGGTTATGGCGATATTATCGGTATTGACGAGAATCTTGTAATTCCTAATACAGGACTTTCAGTCTATGAGAATGCTATTTTTCCTTGGCGAGGTGAGAGTATGAGTTGGTATCGTGATCAATTGGTAAATAACTCACACCATTTTAATTTTCCAATTCATAAACCCTATTTTGAATTAAGTGAAGACCAAAAACAACTTATTTGGGATGGGAATGAATATTTTGAAGGACTGCATTCTTTCTTTTCAGAATTAGAAGCAAAGGCTTATAAAATTCAAAATAGAGTTATGTTGTCGCGTTATCGCGGTAAAACAAAATGTAATGTTTGCAACGGCAAACGCTTACGTATTGAGGCTAATTATGTTAAAATTAGTAACGCTACTATTACCGACTTAGTAGAAAAGCCCTTGGATAAATTGGTGTCCTTTTTTAACCAATTAGAGCTTAACGATTATGATGCAACCATTGCAAAACGCTTATTAAAAGAAATTCAAACACGCTTATCCTTTCTAACTAATGTAGGTTTGGATTATTTAACCCTAAACCGAAAATCTAACACCTTATCTGGAGGCGAAAGCCAGCGTATTAATTTGGCAACTTCTTTAGGAAGTAGTTTAGTGGGCTCTATGTATATTTTAGACGAACCAAGTATTGGTTTGCATCCTCGTGATACCGAACGTCTTATTACGGTTTTAGAATCACTGCGTGATTTAGGCAACACCGTTATTGTTGTTGAACACGATGAAGACATTATGAAAGCTGCCGATGAAATTATAGATATTGGTCCTGAGGCTGGTACACTTGGTGGACATGTAGTTGCGACAGGAACTTTTAAGGATATATTGGCTTCCGATTCGTTGACTGCAAAGTATTTGAATGGCACACTCAAAATTGAAATTCCAAAAACTAGGCGTACTTCAAAATATTGTGTTACCATTAATGGAGCAAGAGAACATAACCTTAAAAATATTGATATTACCTTTCCTCTTGGGATGCTTACTATGGTAACTGGCGTTTCAGGAAGTGGAAAAAGCACTTTGGTAAAAAAAATACTTTATCCTGCACTACTTAAAGAAATTGGAGGTTATGGTGACAGCGCCGGAGAATTCACTACTATTAAAGGCAATTTTAGTAACGTAAAGCACATTGAGTTTGTAGATCAAAACCCTATAGGACGCTCGTCGCGATCAAATCCTGTGACCTATATTAAGGCTTACGACGATATTAGAGCATTATACGCTAAACAAAAACTGAGTCTCATACGTGGGTATCAACCCAAACATTTCTCATTTAATGTTGACGGTGGGCGTTGCGAAACTTGTAAAGGAGAAGGAGAAGTTACCATTGAGATGCAATTTATGGCAGATGTGCATTTAGAATGTGAAACCTGTAAAGGCAAGCGTTTTAAAAAGGAAGTCCTTGAGGCTACCTTTGAAAATAAAAGTATTCATGACATTTTAAACATGACCATTGATGATGCTATTGCGTTTTTTGACACACACAATCAAACAAAAATTAAGGGCAAATTACAACCCTTACAAGACGTTGGCTTAGGTTATGTTACTTTGGGGCAAAGCTCTTCTACCCTTTCTGGTGGTGAAGCACAGCGTATTAAACTAGCATCATTTTTAGGTAAAGGAAATACTAAGGACAAAGCCTTATTTATTTTTGATGAACCTACAACTGGTCTTCATTTCCATGATATTAAGAAATTATTAAAATCGTTTGATGCGTTGATTGAAAAGGGGCATTCAATACTAGTCATAGAACACAATCTAGAGCTTATAAAGTGCGCCGATTATATTATAGATCTTGGTCCTGATGGTGGCGAAAAAGGTGGACATCTCATTGCACAAGGGACTCCTGAAGAACTTGTTAAAAACAAAGCCTCATATACGGGCAAGTATTTAAAAGGGAAATTGAATATTTAATTTCTTGTCATCTTAAGTTCAAGTATTCAACTAGATTAATGTATGATGATATACCGTTATTACCATTAATAGATGCTGAAATGAATTCAGCATGACAAACATTTACTTTATATTGTTATCCTAATTTATATTGTCATCCTGAACTCTTGCACTGAGCTCAGTCGAAGTGTGATTCAGGATCTAAAGGCTTCCAAAGATTT
>JAADHG010000009.1 GCA_013151975.1 Chlorobiota bacterium
CCAAATATACTACTTCCAACACGAATCATTGTGCTTCCGCAATCTATGGCTAATTTATAATCACTACTCATACCCATTGATATAGTTTGCAGTTTACAGTTTATAGTATTCAGTGTTTTTAAATTATCAAAAGCTGCTTTAAGATATTCGAATTCTCGTTTTATTTGTGTTTTATCATTAGTAAAGGTTGCCATTCCCATAAGACCAACAACTCTAATATGTTCTAATTCCAAAAACTCTTGAGACTGTAATATTTCTGAAGCTTCTTGTGTAGTCATTCCAAATTTAGAGTCTTCATCAGCAATTTTTATTTGAAACAAACAATCAATAACTCTATTATTTTTATGGGCTTGCTTGTTTATTTCTTTGAGCAGTTTAAAATTATCTACACCATGAATTAAACTCACAAAGGATGCCATATACTTTACCTTGTTGCGTTGTACATGACCTATCATATGCCATTGTATATCTTTTGGTAATTGGGCATACTTCTCAGCCATTTCTTGGATTTTGTTTTCTCCAAAAATACGGTGACCAGTATTGTAGGCTTCCATAATATCACTTACGGGCTTGGTTTTAGAAACAGCTACCAAAGTGACGTGTTCTGGAAGTTGAGATTTTATATTTATAAGGTTGCTAGAAATATTCATGAACTTAAGTTATAATACTAAGAAAATTGTTCCGCAACTTTTTCTGCTTTTCTACTTTCAGAATAATCATAAAACCCTTCGCCCGATTTTACACCTAATTTACCCGCTCTTACCATGTTTACTAACAATGGGCAAGGTGCATATTTAGGGTTTTTAAAACCATCGTACATTACGTTTAAGATTGATAAGCATATATCCAGACCAATAAAGTCAGCGAGTTGTAAAGGACCCATAGGATGCGCCATTCCTAATTTCATAACCGTATCAATCTCTTGTACGCCTGCAACACCATTGTATAAGGTTTCAATAGATTCGTTAAGCATCGGCATTAATATTCTATTGGCCACAAACCCTGGATAATCATTTACTTCTACAGGTGTTTTTCCTAAGGTTCGAGACATTTCCATAATAATATTGGTTATAGCATCACTTGTATTGTAACCACGAATAATCTCTACCAACTTCATAATTGGTACAGGATTCATAAAATGCATGCCAATAACCATTTCTGGTCTAGACGTTACTGCCGCTATTTGTGTAATTGAAATGGAAGACGTATTGGTAGCCAAAATAGTATCGTCTGGACAATCTTCATCCAGTTGTTTAAAAATCTTAAGTTTTAGATCTAAATTTTCGGTAGCAGCTTCAATAACTAAGCTTGCATATTCAACGCCTTCAGTAATATTTGTAAAAGTGGTGATGTTGCCAAGAGTTTCTTCTTTTTGAGCCTCAGATATTCTTTCTTTGGCTACCATTCTATCTAAATTTTTAGTAATAGTATCCAATCCTCGTTTGAGTGCTGCTTCACTAACATCAATCAATTGTACTTTAAATCCGCTCTGTGCAAACGTATGGGCAATACCATTTCCCATAGTTCCTGCTCCGATAACTGCAACGTTTTTCATTGAATGTTTTTTTATGCATTCCCTCGAAGGAGGGAATCTTATTATTTTTATTTATTGGTTGTCTAAAAACTGGTTAATTATCATAGTTGCTACACGTAAAGCCTCTGTGCCATCATGTAGTGTTACAATAGGTTTTGTATTTGTGTTTATGGCATTAGCAAAGGTTTCTAATTCATCAAGAATAGCATTGTTATTAGAAATTTCAGGATTATCAAAATAGATTTGTTTTTTTATACCTTCAGCATTTTGCAGAATCATATCAAAATCCCCTGGAATTTCAGGTGCATCCTTCATTTTTACCACTTCACATTTCTTTTCTAAAAAATCTACAGATATGTAAGCATCCTTTTGAAAAAAGCGTGTTTTGCGCATGTTCTTTAAAGAAATTCTACTTGCAGTAAGGTTGGCGACACAACCGTTTTCAAATTCAATTCTAGCATTTGCAATGTCTGGTGTATCACTAATTACCGAAACACCACTTGCAGAAACATGTTTTACTTTAGAGTTTACAACACTAAGAATAATGTCTATATCATGAATCATTAAATCTAAAACCACAGGTACATCTGTACCACGCGGATTAAACTCAGCTAAACGATGCGCTTCAATAAACATTGGGTTTTCAATTTGATCCTTTACGCCAATAAATGCTGGGTTAAAGCGCTCTACATGTCCTACTTGACCTCTTAGATCATGCTCTGCTAAAAGACGTCTAATCTCTTCGGCTTCTTCAACAGTTTTAGCAATAGGCTTTTCAATAAAAATGTGTTTGCGTTTCGCAATGGCTTTCAAAGCACATTCATTATGTGATAATGTGGGTGTTACAATATCTACCATATCAACAGCATCAATAAGTGCCTCAATAGTACTAAAATAGGTATATCCAAATTCTGCTTCAACTTTTTTGGCATTGGTTTTATCGGCATCATAAAACCCTACGAGCTCATATTTATCAGATTGGTTAAGGAGTCTTAAATGAATTTTTCCAAGGTGTCCAGCACCTAGTACGCCAGCTTTTAGCATAGTTTTTCGTTTTCAACAAAAATAGTTTTTTTGAAGCAGAAAAAAGCAAAAAGAAAATAGAAAATAGAGTTTGTACTTTTTAAGGATTGCGTTACTTTTAAATTTTAAAACTGACCTATAAATTTGAAAGACACATTTAAACATAAAGGCCTTCGACAACAGTTAGTCGCTATTATTAAAAACAAAGGAATTATAGACGAAAACGTATTAAAAGCAATTGGAAAAGTGCCACGACATTTGTTTATGGATTCTGGTTTTTTAGACCATGCCTATCAAGATAAAGCATTTCCTATTGCGGCAGATCAAACCATTTCGCAACCTTATACAGTAGCTTACCAAACGGAGTTATTACAGGTTAAAAAAGGAGATAAAGTTTTAGAGATTGGTACTGGTAGTGGGTATCAAGCAGCCGTTTTGTGTGAGTTAGGAGCTAAGCTATATAGTATTGAGCGACAGAAAGAGCTGTTTAAAAAAACGAGCAAGTTTTTACCAAAGTTAGGCTATGGAGCTAAAAAACTCATTTTTGGTGATGGTTATAAAGGTTTGGTAGAAGAAGCTCCTTTTGATAGTATTATAGTAACTGCTGGTGCGCCTTTTGTACCCAAGCCATTATTAAGCCAACTTAAAATTGGAGGACGCCTCGTAATTCCGGTGGGAGACGATATCCAAATCATGACTTTGTTTATTAGAAAAGGGGAGAAGGCATTTGAAAAGCACGAACTCGATCAGTTTCGTTTTGTGCCTTTGTTGGAGGATAAAAATTAATTGTAGTTTCGTTTTTCTGATAGATTAAATTGTTTTCTCCATGGTATAATCGTCCATTACAAAACCATTACCAATATCTTGAACTATGGACCCTGTATTTACAAAGCCCATATATTTATAAGCCTTTATAGACTTGCTATTGTGTATGTTTACGGTTAGAGTAATTTTAGTGCAATTTCGTTTAATGGCTTGTTGCTCAATAAAGGCCATGGCTGTTTTGCCGAGACCTTTGCCACGATATTCTTTTTGTATATAGATTTTACTTAAAAATAAAGCATCACCTTCTTTTTTAATAGATAAATATCCAGCAGCGATACTATTATAATAAATGATATAATAGCAATACCCTTGCTTAACTTGTGCTTTAATAGCAGTAGCGGTTTGAAACTTACGAATCATATATTCTACTTGGTCTTGGCCGATAATAGAGGTGTAATGTTCATGCCAAATTGTAGTTGCTAAGTGTTCTATAAGTATATAACTCGCTATGGTATTGGCAGCAATTATTTTAATCATTTGTTTTTTATATCTTGTACAATTCAAAGTAATAAAAAACTTGTGATACAAATGAAAATTAATATAAAAATTATCTTGTCTGGGTTAGGGTTCTTTGTTTTGTTTTTGTCAAGTAATGTGTTGTTTGCTCAAATTACACCGTATAGTTCAGACCAAATTGAGACTAATTATGCTAAAGAAATTGAAACGCATAGGCTTCAAGACGATGCATCTATAAGAGATAAACAAACCACGTTGCTATCTGATGAATACTTTTCACGCTTTACAGGGTTAAGTTATTTTCCTGCTGATATTAAATATAGAGTAGCCGCTAAACTTACCAAGCTATCAAAATCTGAACGCATGAATTTAGACATGACAGGAGGCACACCTTATGGTTTTATGCATTATGGAAAGGTTAGCTTTTATTTAGACGGTGACGCCATAGAATTAGAAGTTTTCGAATTCCCGTCGCGTAGTGCAACAAAATCTCTTTTTGTACCATTTACCGATGAAACTTCAGGCGAGGAGAGTTTTGGTGGCGGTCGGTTTATTCTTATTAATATTCCAATAGGAGAGCAAATTATTGTAGATTTTAACCTCG
>JAADHG010000163.1 GCA_013151975.1 Chlorobiota bacterium
TATCCTTAAATATTAATTCTCCTCTTTGATATATATGAATCACCAAAACGCCAATTGGATAAGGCTCAATATTATTCTTTCGGCGAACATAATTGTATCCCATTAAATGCTCATTTGGAAATCCATATTCTTCTGTTAATAATTTAAAGTCCGTTAGGATAGATGAAGCTCCATCAATCAACTCTTGCAAAGTCATTTCAATTTCTCGGGTTCTCCATTCGTGATATTTGCTGTTAAATTCTCTGTCTTGTTTTAGCAAAAAGGTTAATCTTTCACGTAGTTCGGGCTTTAAGTTCTCTTTATAGTAAGCTGAATAATTTTCAAATTCAGATTTGAATTTTCCATACCATTTCTTTTTCTTGAATTTCACAAAATAACGTAATGGAATACCTCCTTTTGCAAGCTTCTCAGCAATAACTCCAGCCCATAAATTGTCTTTTGTTTTATTTGCAGAAACTAAAGCAAAACTTAAATCGTGTCCTAGTGGAAAATCAGTTTTGGAAAAAGCAAATTTGAATTGCTTACTAGCCGCTTTATAATTTTGCTTCGAGTATTCTTTTCTGGCTAAATAAGCTATACGATAATATTCTCCGTATTCGCATTCTTGCGCTGACAAATTTATTGTCATAAAAAAGATTATCAATATGAACAGAATGCCTTTTTTCATAAGTTGCTTAACTATAAAATAAAAATTGAATCTATTGTTAAAATTAAACAGATTCCTGTCTTCACAGGAATATTACTTGGCTATATTCACAGCTCTGGTTTCTCTAATTACAGTAACCTTTACTTGACCTGGGTAGGTCATGTCAGTTTGTATTTTTTGAGAAATTTCAAAAGATAAATTAGCCGCTTTATCATCACTTACTTTTTCACTTTCTACAATAACACGAAGCTCTCTACCAGCTTGAATAGCATAGGCTTTATTTACACCTGAAAAACCAAAGGCTATATCTTCAAGGTCTTTTAAACGTTGAATGTATGAGTCTAATACTTGACGTCTTGCGCCTGGGCGTGCACCAGAAATAGCATCGCACACTTGAACGATTGGAGATAACAACGATTTCATTTCTATCTCATCATGATGCGCTCCAATGGCATTACAAACTTCACCTTTTTCACCATATTTTTCTGCCCATTGCATCCCTAAAATAGCATGAGGTGTTTCCATGTCCGCTTCGGCATCTGGCACTTTACCTATATCGTGTAACAACCCTGCACGTTTAGCTAGCTTAGGATTTAAGCCTAATTCGGCAGCCATTACACCACAAAGTTTTGCGACTTCTCTTGAGTGTTGCAGTAAGTTTTGACCATAAGACGAACGGTATTTCATTCTACCAATAGTTTTAATAAGTTCAGGGTGTAAACCGTGAATTCCTAAGTCAATAACTGTACGCTTTCCAACTTCAATAATTTCTTGCTCAATTTGTTTTTGCGTCTTTTTTACTATCTCCTCTATCCTAGCCGGATGAATCCTTCCATCTGTAACTAATTTATGAAGTGATAAACGTGCAATCTCACGTCTTACAGAATCAAAGCACGATAAAATTATAGCTTCAGGTGTGTCATCTACAATAATTTCTACACCAGTTGCAGCTTCTATAGCACGAATATTACGTCCTTCACGACCAATAATACGTCCTTTAATGTCATCAGATTCTATATTGAATACAGATACGCAATTATCCACAGCCTCTTCTGTTCCAATACGCTGAATAGTATTAATTATAATTTTCTTGGCGTCTTGTTGTGCGGTAAGTTTGGCTTCCTCCATCTTATCTTGCACATAAACCATTGCATCATTTTTAGCTTCTTCTTTTAAAGATTCTACCAATTGCAATTTGGCATCTTCGGCTGATAGACTTGAAATAACTTCCAGCTGTTGAATTTGTCTTTTATGAACTTTTTCAACTTCATTTTTGCGCTTCTCTAAATAATCTAATCTATAATTGTAATCCTTAATCTTCTCTTCAATTTCTTCGTTTATCTTTTTATTTTTTGCCAATTCTGAAGACACTTGAGACTCCTTATCTCGAGTACGTTTTTCTACTTCTGATATTTTTCTATCACGAGATAGAATTACTTTTTCGTGTTCAGCTTTTAGCTCAATAAATCTTTCTTTGGCTTGAAGAATCTTATCTTTTTTTATTGCTTCGCCTTCATGATTAGCATCCTTAATAATACTTGAAGCTTCTTTTTTAGCATTCTTTATTAATTTTGATGCGTTATTTTTCTCTAAAGATTTGGCTATAATAAATCCAATAATTGCGCCTAATATAATTCCTCCAACAATTAATAAAATTGTATTCGTTTCCATTTTGTTTATAGTTAGTTGTATAAAAAAAGCCTGCACTAGTTTTGGTTTTGTATAAACTCCTTAAAAACAAGTTTAGGGCTAACAAGCTGATCAAGTATCTGCTCGAGGCAGCACGCTTTTACAACTTCAACTCACCCTTTTTAAAGAATTAACGTTGAGTTTATCAAAAAAAATAACTAATACAGGCAGTAACCTTATATATTTTAAAGAACTTAAGAGTTTAAATGCATTTTTAAAAGTTGATCAATAGCATCAAGCTTATGTTCAACTTCGTCACTTAAATTATCTTTATCTATTGTTTTCTGTTCTGTTTGAGATGCAAACTGTAAAGCACACATAGCCAAAACATCTTGCTTATCTCTTACAGAATAACTTTGCTCAAATTGTTTAATCATAGCATCAATCTTCTGAGCGGCTTTTCGTAATCCTTCTTCTTGATTTGGTATTATCGTTAAAGGATATACTCTGTTAGCTATGGATAGCTTTATTTTAAGCTTTTCTGCCATTTAAAAACTATGTAACATTATTCAGATAGTTGTGATATACAATAATCAATTTCTCTAATTAATGCATTTATTTTGAGCTTTGTTTCTTTTTTACTCTCGTCACTGCCTAATATTGAATTTGCAAATTTTAGCGTTTCATATTTTTCTTCCCAAGAAGCTATTTGTTCTTCTTGTTGAGATAATTTTTGTTGGGATATTGATAATTCTGCACTTAATTTAGCGTTTGTTTGCTTTAAAACTTCAAGTTTATGCAACACTTTACTAATTCTGTTCTCTATAGAATCTACAATAGTCTCAATATTACTCATTTATCAAATTCAATACTAATTACACAAAGTTAACATACCAAAGTTTAAATAACAATAGTTTTTAAGTAATTTTTAAAATATATTAATTTTCAAGTAGTTAGAATAGTTGTGGTTTAGTATTTAATTATCCTTTGCATATTAACCACAAATTAATATTTTAGCAGTAACAGCATATTTATGGCAAAAACCCTCATCCTTTTTTTTATAATTATTTCGCAAGTTACAATTGCCCAAAATCCATATCCACAAGATTATTTTCGAAATCCTTTGGATATTCCTTTAGTTTTAGCGGGTACGTTTGCCGAATTACGATCTAACCATTTTCATTCGGGCTTAGATATAAAAACACAACACAAAGAAGGCTTAAAAGTCTTTGCTGCCGCTCAAGGCTATGTAAGCAGAATTAAGATTTCACATTGGGGCTATGGGAAAGCATTGTACATTACACATCCCAATGGATATACAACCGTTTATGCACATTTACAAAAATTTTCACCAAAAATAGAACGCTATATAAAGAAGCTACAGTACAAAAAAGAAAGTTTCGAAATAGAAGTTTTCCCAACTATTTTAGAATTACTAATTGACACTGACGAAGTAGTTGCCTATAGTGGCAATACAGGAGGCTCTAGTGCGCCACATTTGCATTTTGAAATAAGAGACAAAAAAGAAAGACCTATAAATCCAATGCTTTTTGGAATAGACATTAAAGATACTAGACCGCCAACTATTATTAGTGTATATGGCTATCCGGTTGGAAAAGATTCACATATAAATCAAACCAATGAAACTGTAAAACTAAGATTAGTTCCACAAAAAAATGGAGACTATACTGTTGAAAATATAAAGGCCTATGGAAAGATAGGTTTTGGAATTAACACCTATGACCGTCAAGATTTTGCAGCAAATAAGAACGGTGTTACTAAAATACAGTCGTTTTATAATGGTAATAAAAACTTTGAAATCGATTTTAAACGCTTTTCATTTAGTGAAACTAAACATCTAAACCGCTTAATTGATTACGCTTATTTTAAAAAACATAAATCCAGAATACAAAAATTGTTTATTCAATCGAATAATCCATTGAGTTTATACAATGATGTCATAGATAATGGATATATTACCATAGAAGACAGTACTGCTTCGGTTTACAAGGTAAAAATAAACGATTACAAGGGAAATAGTACGTGGTTAACAATTCCCATTATTGGCAGTAAAAGCGACAGTATTACACCCAAATCTATTGAGACTACTAGACTATTTCTGCAAAATTATCAAGAAGGAGATAACCACAGAAATAGTCTA
>JAADHG010000239.1 GCA_013151975.1 Chlorobiota bacterium
CTTATATTTGCATCCCAATAATTATTGGGATTTGCGGGCGTGGTGGAATTGGTAGACACGCTAGACTTAGGATCTAGTGCCGCAAGGTGTGAGAGTTCGAGTCTCTCCGCCCGTACAAACTAAAAGCTGAGATTTATGTCTTGGCTTTTTTTATTCAAAACATTATATATTATTTAAGATAGACGAGAAGTTTATCCTGAGCGCAGCCGAAGGAAGTCTCTCCGCCCGTACAAATGCAAAAAAGCCTCTCTATTTAGAGAGGCTTTTTATTACCCAGAATTTGCTATTAACATATTTTGCCTCCTTAGAGCTTTACAAGTTTAGTGGCTTGTTGTTGTCCTGAGTTATTTGTTATTTTTAATATATAAAGGCTTTGGGATAAGTTTGAAATATTAAACGACTCTCCTTTAATGAAATTTCCTTTAAACGTTTTAATGAGTTTTCCTGTAATATCGAAAATTTTAATTTCGCTTACATCTTTATTGATTGAAAAAGCACTATTTACAGGATTAGGATAAACAACTAAATCTAAATTAGAAACTAAGTCTTTGGTTCCTAAAGTAACGCCTTGGTTCCCATAAATTCTAAACTCACCAGCTGGAATACTAATAGGTGTTGCAACATTAGTAACATTTATAGATGTACTTCCTGTATTATCCATTAAATCGTACCAAGTTCCAGTATAAGGAAAGTTTGGAACTACATTCTGTGTAGTAACATCAAAATTTGCTAGAATAACCACGTTTTTTAAATTGGTTGAAGGTATTGTATTATCAAAAATGTAAATTTTAGGAGTAAGTGTATTTGTGGTAATTGTATAATCACCTTCAAAAACAGCTTCAGTAGTTTTAAGTGAAATCAATCTTGACCAATCATTATAAATTTGATTTCTATTAGTATCAGCTAGCCAATTATTAGTCCATTGTGGCTGTGGTTTTGTGTCTAGTTTACAATCTGGATTGTTCACCGTTCCATTACTACATGTAAAAATGGAATTTTCCATACCAAGATCGGCAAAATGCCATATCATTTTAGGACCAGGAATAGTTAAAGATACTGCTCCTAAGGCACTCATTCTTGATAATGCGGTATTAAGATTCTTTACATTGTGTGCAGGATTAGATGTGTTTCCAAATTGTAAGTTCTTGTACATTAGCCTTTCTTCGTCATGACTTTCAGCATAACCAAGGAGTCGTTTTCCCATGAATCCATGTGCTAAATGTCCCATTCTACTTATGTCGTTATTTGAATTATAACCCATGGTTAACTGGTTGTATTGATCAGTCATTTTCCCCCATAGCATAATACCTTTGCCTTCTGCAAATCTGTAATTTGCCCATTCTGTTTCTTCTCCTGCATCACCTAAGTGCTCAAAAATCACATAATGAGTTGGGTCTAAACTCCAAGAATAATCGGCATATTGTTTTAGTATGGCAACTCGATCTGCCTGATATGCGCCTGTACATGCAGTATCATTTGGGGTACAATTTTGTGTAAACCCTTTTGTTAAATCCCATCGGAAACCATCAATTTTAAATTCTTGAACCCAATGTTTTATAACACGTTGCGCATAATTTTGAGTTCTTGATTGTTGATGATTAAAATCATTACCTACACTAAAAGAATGGGTAGCTACTTGATTAAAGTATGGACTTTCTGAGCTAGGACCACCCCAACCGTCTCCATCGGGATCATCCATCCACATACGTACCATTGGGTTTCTACCAAAGGCTTGATTTAAAACAAGATCTAAAATTACAGCAATTCCATTTTGATGGCATAAATCGACAAATTCTTTAAATTTATTTTCTGTTCCATAAAATTTATCTAATGCCATATGAAATGATGGGTTATATCCCCAACTTTCGTTGCCTTCAAACTCCATATTTGGCAGTAATTGAATGGCTGTTACATTTAAGTTTTTAAAATAATCTATACGGTCAATAAGGTCTTGATAAGTTCTATTTTGATCAAAATCACGTATAAGAACTTGGTAAATAATTAAATCTTCCTTTTTAGGTTTTACGAAGTTAGTGACTTGCCAGTTGTACGGCGTTTGTCCAGTTTGAAGTACTGTAACTTCACGCTCTTGACCAGCTGGATATACTGGTAAGTTTGGATAAGATGAAGCAGGAATTCCGGGGTCATCAAAAGGCGATAACACTAAGGTTGAATAAGGATCTGCGGTTTTTACTAGTATTGGAGAGTTAGCAACAGGTGTAAGCGCGCTAACCCAATATTGATAAGTATAATTAGTGCCTAGTGTTAATCCCGTAAGTTGTAACCAAAATTTGCCCGTCGTGCCATCTTTTTTCATGGCGTCGACAGCTGCAGGTTTCCAATTATTAAAACTTCCTGCAACATAAATAAAGTCTTTATTTGGTGCATCAAGGACTAAAGTAGCTTTAGTATTATCCGCATTATCATAGTTTATTCCATCTTCCAAACCAGCTGGCATACTTTGTGCAACGGTATTGTTTACTAAAATCACAAATGATTTTGTAATACTTGATCCTCCTTGAGTTACTACTAAATCACAATGCTGATTTTCGGTTAACCCAGTAAATAAAAAGCCATTATAAAATGTTGTATTGTTTTGAGTATGTATACTTGTCCCATTAGCAAACAATTCATAGTTTGCAGGGCCATTTGTGTTCTGAGCTAAAATTTGTGTGTTGCTGCCAGAATTTAACAGAATTACGCCACTAGAATTAGGGTTAATCATAGTTACTTGAAAAGCACCAACATTAAAGAAAAAATCGGTACAACCATTATCTTTAAATTGTTGGCTACCATCTTCATTTCTGAAAACCATACCCATTTTAGTAGCACTAGCTTCTTGTCCGGCTGTTAAATTGAAATACATATTAGGAGTAAGTGTAATGCTCCATGTACCATCACCATTATCGGTCATTTGTCCGACACCATCATCTAGTCCCCAATTACCTACCACGTCAAATCCCCAAGGATCAGTATCGTCTCCAATTCCTAAATGCGCATATACTTTGGTAGGATTACTAAAACCGTTACAATCTGTAGCTACACTATTAGCATCAACAGTTATGGTTACGGGTAGATTTACTTCAATTGGATTTGGGCTGGTTGTTACTTGTGAAAAGCTATGATTAGCAATAAAAAAGGTTAAAATAAGTAAGGTAATTTTTTTCATAGTCTTATTTTTTTAGCAAAAGTACTTGAGGTATAAAATAATTTTAAAAAGGATTGTTCAATTAAGACACAATCCTTTTTGCATTGATATTTATCTAGTTATCATTGTATAATAATGGTTTTATTAACCGTGTCGACTCGTAAGTAGTAATTCCCAGGTGTCCCGGTAAACAAGAAATTGTTATCCCCATCCATAGCATCTTCCAGATTCGCGTCTATAGTGTAGCCATCGTTTAAATAGAAAGGATAGTTTTGTCCTGATCCCCAATCGCCTTCTGTCAAAAAGAATCTGAATGCATCGTTGGTCAAATTGATGTACGCACTGTAGGCATTATCAGTACAAGTAAACTCTATAGGTGTGTCCCAGCCCCAACCAGCATCAACTGCTCCAGCACCTACAACCCAAACAGAGCTACAGTTTGGTAACTCTTGACCTGGAGAGCCTAATGTAATGGTTTTGTTTACTGTGTCAACTGTTAGTAAATAATAGCCCGGTGTACCAATGAAGCGGAAATTATTATCCCCATCCATAGCATCTTCCAGATTCACGTCTATAGTGTAGCCATCGTTTGCATAGAAAGGATAGTTTTGTCCTGATCCCCAATCGCCTTCTGTTAAAAAGAAGCGAAATGCATCATTTACTAAATTAATATTAGCGCGATAAACACTGTCGGTACAACTAAATTCAATTGGAGTTCCCCAACCCCAACCAGCATCAACTGCTCCTGCTCCAACAACCCAAATAGGATCACAATTCCCAGGGCCAATTTCAGGTGCACCTAACATAATGGTCTTGTTTATTGTATCAACGATTAAAGAATACTCACCTGGAGTACCAATAAAACGAAAATTATTATCACCATCCATAGCATCTTCTAAATTTGAATCTATGGTATAACCATCATTTGCGTAAAATGGATAATTCTGTCCAGAGCCCCAATCTCCTTCTGTCAAAAAGAAGCGAAATGTATCATTTACTAAAGTAATATTGGCTTTATATACATCATCTGTACATAGGAATTCAATTGGAGTTCCCCAACCCCAACCGGCATCAACTGCTCCCGCTCCAACAACCCAAATAGACGGACAGTTTGGGCCTCCACCTGTACCTAAATCTTCTGGTAAAACAAGGGTTAGTGTTTGAACCGGTGAAAAAGCATCAGGACCAGAATTACCAACATAAGCTCTAATTCTAAAATAGACATCACCTATATTAGGTTCTTGTGAATTTGGATCGTTATCTAAACCAGCATCTGTAGAACTAAGTAAATTTCCAATAGTTACTGCTAATTCATTTTCAGTAGTAGTTCCTACAACTTCTGCATCGGTAAAGTCACCTAAAATAGATTTTTCTAAATCATAGTTTACAACTGTAGGCACGTCAAAGTCTGCATCATTCCATGTAAAGCGTTCTCCTAAATTTCCTGCAGTTACTGGTGTTAAAACATATTCATCTAAAAAAGAATTAGTAAAAGCAAGTGCTTCAGGGGATTTGGCGATAAATTTTAAATTGTCCTCGTCTTCACAAGAATAATATCCTAATGAAGTTATAATTAATAATACTAAAATTGTTATTTTTTTCATTATTTCTATTTTTTAATTTTTAATACCCTGGATTTTGAGTAAGGTTAGAGTTTATGGATAAAACGTTAACAGGTAAAGGATAAATATTTCTAAATGGATCTACTGAAGATCCATTTGGGATATTACCTTTAAATGGCCATAAAAAGCTACTTGTAGTAAAGTAATTGTAGCGTACTAAATCGGTACGTCTTTGACCTTCCCAATATAATTCTTTAGATCTTTCGTCTAAAACGAAATCTAAAGTTAAGTCACTACTGCTAATATTACCAGACGTGTTTCCATAAGCACGTTGTCTTAATTCATTTATTTTTGCTGCTGCTAATGATAAATCACCTCCGCCACCTCTAAGCGTAGCTTCTGCATAGTTTAAATAGATTTCTGCTAAACGAATCAAAGGTAAATCTGAATCTACAAAATTCCCAGTGGTATCGCTTCCAGCATTTCCGTTAGAATCTACATTTTTAAATTTAGTGACCGCATAACCTTCTTTAAACGGAGGGATGCTTGCTATTTCTAAATTTTGACCATCTGTGTGGAACATTCCTCTTTTATCACCCGAAGCAGAAACTACAGCATACGTTAAGTTGTCTAAATCTAGTGTAATAAAATATGCCCCATCACTAGCTATTGCTATATTGTCACCTCCTGGTTCTAAAGAACCGTCGGCTCCAGTATCACCAAAATTTTGACCCCAATCCTCATTAAACCTAAACTTGATTAATCCAGCAGTTAAATCGGCATAAAGTGCATATTGATTAGTTCCTGTTTGATACATTTCCATATCTGGTCCATTCCAGCCATTAATGGTTGCATCTCCTACAAGACCCCAATCTGAAAGGGTTCCTAATGCATTATTTAAAGCGTTAATATCTACTTCAAACTTGCTAGCAAGTTTTTTTGTAGTACGTAATCCAAACCAGCCACCATTAACTCCAAAATCGGCAGGGTTCATATTGCCTCCAATGGATGCATGTACTAAGAATGTTGTTCCTCCATAAGTTTGCGACTGTAAACCATCAAAATTAAGTGCGAAAATAAATTCGTTCTGAGCGCCATTAGTATTATTATCGGCTAAAAATAATTCATCATAAGCAGTGCCATTACCATTGGCATCATTCATATTAATACTGTACGATGAATTCATAACATTACTCGAAAACGTTACAGCTTCAGTATATCTAGGTGTTCCTGTCCAAACTTCGGCATTTAGGTATAATCTAGATAATAATGCCCAAGCTGCTACTTGATCTACTCGGCCATATTCGTTAGCACCGCTTGGCATTAATTGATCTTGAATTTCTAATAATTCGGATTCTATAAATGCAAATATTTCAGTTCTATTGCTTTGTTGTGGTAGCTCTGTAGAAATCTCAGTTGTTAATGGCACATTTGCGTATAAATCGATAAGGTTATAATAAGCATAAGCTCTTAAAAATCGTGCTTCTGCAATAAATGTTTCCACTTCTGCACCTGTTAATGTACTTGCATTTTGTATAAATGAATTGGCAAAACTTACTTCTTGTGCCAAACGTGTGTACATGGCTTCGGTGAAATCATTTCCACTAGACCAAAACATACCATGTAAATCTGGTAAACCTGGGTCTCCCCAACCTACTACAGCATGGTCTGTAGTTAATTCATTAAGATTAAATAACATTCTTGAAAACTGTGAGAATCCTTCATCAATATCAGCAATATCAGGCTGTCCTGCTGGACCTTGTTGTCCTGTAAGTGCTAAAGAACTATATAATTTTGCTAAAGCACCTTTAGCTACAGTTACATTTGCAAATACATCTTCTTGTGTAAAACTATCTGGATCAATGGGAGACTGATTTAAATCATCAGTACAAGATGCCACAAAGAATATAATAGCTACACTAAAAATGATTTTTGAAATTTTATTTTTCATTTTTCTGAATTTTTATTAAAAATCAATATTTACACCAAAAACAAAGGTTCTTGGTCTTGGATAAAAATTATTGTCAATACCACCGGTTATCTCAGGGTCTAACCCTTTGTAATCAGTTACAGTTAGAACATTTTGTGCAGAGCCGTAGACTCTTAAAGTCATATCTTTAAACGTGTCTTCGGGTAATGAGTACCCTAATGTAATATAATCAATTTTAAAGAAAGATGCGTCCTGAATAAACAAGTCACTTAATAAATTCCGCTCTGTAGTCTCAACAAACCCCGTGTTAAAATAATTGGAGTGTATGTTTGTTAAAATGTTATTTTCTGTAGCACGTCTTAAATAACCCGTACTGGATGCAACATTGTTGTATGCATAATTACCAATATTGGCTCTGGATACTACTGATAAGTCCCAATTTTTATAAGATAGATTTGTGTTTAATCCCATAATTACATCTGCATATGGATCTTTATAGATGTACCTATCATCGTCATTTATAATATTATCTCCATTTCTGTCAACAAAAGCGCCTTTTAGTTATTTAGTTTACGCACAAGTGTATGATACCAATGGAAGACCTATTGAAGGTGCTTTTGTTGACAGAAATGGAGAT
>JAADHG010000180.1 GCA_013151975.1 Chlorobiota bacterium
ATTTATGCTGTTGCATAAAGAAATTATTTAAATTGTATCTGTTTGCTCCTTGATAAATGGTATTACCAAAACCAACTCTAGTATTCCAAATCACTTCAATATCGTTACCGAAAGGTCTATAGTTTAAAGAGACATCTAGTTTTGTGCTTCTAGCTTTATAATCTGTTAAATCTTGCTCTCTGTATCCTGTTCTACCAACTTTAGACGATCCAAAAGTCCCAACAGGAGATCCAGTAATTGCATCCCAATCCAATACAGTTGCTACTTCATCACCATATATATTTAGTGCATCATGGCCAGGGCTTGATCCAAAAGGAAGAATAGCATCTGCTGCTCCTGGGGTGCCTAATACATATTCATTAGTATCAGTTGCATACCAATCGGTTCCAGCCAAGTGTGAGAAAGATGCTTTAACAGCAAATTTATCACTAAATACATAAGCTGCTCTTATACCTACATCATAAAACTGGTTGTCACCAGCAGCATCTTGCGAGGTAATACCAGTTTTAAAATATGTACTTATTCCTGGACTATCAAAAGGGTTTTTACTAGTCATAAATAAAATACCATTAAAAGCATTTGCTCCATATAAAGCTGAAGATGCTCCAGGCATTAACTCTATACTCTGTACATCTAGGTCGTTTATACCAAGAAGATTGCCTAAAACAAAGTTTAAGGCTGGAGAAGAATTATCCATACCATCAACTAATTGAACAAAACGAGTATTAGCAAAAGTTGCAAAACCACGTGTATTTACTGAGTTGAAAGTTAAACTCCCTCGATTTACATCTACGCCTTTTAAGTTTTCTAAACTTGTATAAAAATTTGGAGATGCTGACATTTGAACATCTCTAGCATCAAATCTTTCAATAGTAACAGGAGATTCTCTGATACTTTCAGGAGTTCTAGAGGCTGAAATCACAATCTCATCAAGCTCATTACCTTCTATTAATACAAAATCAATAGTTTGAGGGTTGGTTGTTACTTCTTTAGTTACTGATTCAAATCCTACACTACTCACTTGTATTGAAAAAGGAGGTGCTTGATTAGCAGTTAGAGTATAGTTCCCGTCAAAATCGGTTACTGTTCCAGTTGATGTGCCAACAATTATAACATTGGCTCCAGGAAGTGGTTGCCCACTTTCATCTGAAACATTACCTTTAACTGTAGTTTGCGCATAAGAAGACACACAAAAAAACAATAAAAAAATCTTAATAGTAGTTCTCATATTGGGTATTAATTTAGTTTTTAGATAAGCAATATATGTATATAATACGTAAACGCAATATAAAAATAAAAAAAATTATGCGCGCAAAGTATTATTTCATGTACAATATAAGACTTTTTGAACTTTTATTTTCTTAAAAATTAAATTTGGATTTATTTTAAATAAGAATTACTCTACTGTTACAGATTTAGCTAGGTTTCGTGGCTGATCCACATTCCTGTCTAGCATTACTGCAATATGATAAGATAACAATTGAAGAGGTATTGTAGTTAATAAAGGTGATAAGGATTCTAAAGTTTCTGGAACTTCAATAACATGATCTGCTAATTCTTTTACTATTTGGTCTCCTTTAGTTACAATTCCAATAATTTTTCCTTTTCTTGATTTTATTTCTTGAATATTACTAACAACCTTATCATATTGCCCATTTTTTGTAGCAATAACAACTATTGGCATATTCTCATCTATTAAAGCAATTGGACCGTGTTTCATCTCAGCAGCTGGATAACCTTCAGCATGGATATATGATATTTCTTTAAGTTTTAAAGCACCTTCTAATGCGACAGGGAAATTATAGCCTCTCCCTAGATATAAAAAGTTTTTGGTGCCTTTATAGATTTCTGCAATTGACTTTACATAATCATCAGATTTTAAAGCTTTTTCAACTTTATCAGGAATCATTTCTAATTCGATTAAATGATGCCTAAAGTCAGAACTTGAAATAGTTCCCTTTGCTCTAGCTAAACGTAAAGCAATTAATGATAAAACTGTTATTTGAGTTGTGAATGCTTTAGTGGAAGCAACACCTATTTCAGGACCAGCATGTGTATAAGCACCTGCATGAGTTTCTCTAGCAATAGAAGAACCAACAACATTACAAACTCCAAAAACAAAAGCACCTTTAGATTTTGCTAATTTTATTGCCGCTAAAGTATCTGCTGTTTCTCCTGATTGCGAAATTGCTATTACAATATCATTTTCGTTAATTACAGGATTTCTATACCTAAATTCTGATGCATATTCAACTTCAACAGGAATTCTTGCTAAATTTTCAAAAATATATTCTGAAACTAACCCAGCATGCCATGAAGTGCCACATGCAACAACGATAATACGATTGGCATTGAGAAATTTTTTCATATTGTCCTCAACACCCGACATTTTAATTATGGCTTTATCGGTTAAAAGTCTACCTCTATAAGTGTCTTTAATAGCATTTGGTTGCTCATAAATTTCTTTAAGCATAAAGTGCTCATAACCACCCTTTTCAATTTGTTCTAGATTTAATTGTAATTTTTGAACATAAGGGTTAACTAAAGAGTCATCTTTAATTTTTCTAACTTTAATCTCTTTGCCTCGTCTTACAATTGCCATTTCTTCATCTTCAAGATAAATGGCGTTGTTAGTATATTCTATAAAAGGCGATGCATCACTAGCTATGAAAAATTCGTCATCACCTATACCAATAGCTAATGGACTTCCAAGTCTGGCAACAACTATTTCATTAGGTTTATTTTTATCAAAAACAGCAATTGCATAAGCGCCTACAACTTGGGTTAATGCAATTTGTACTGCCTGACCTAATTTAATGTTTTCACTTTTTTTAATATCTTCTATAAGATTGATTAAAACTTCAGTATCTGTTTCTGAGGTAAAAGAATATCCTCTATTAATCAATTCTTTTTTTAAAGTGCCATAGTTTTCAATGATACCATTATGAATAATAACTAAATCGCCAGAATTTGAATAATGAGGGTGTGAATTAATATCGTTTGGTACACCATGTGTTGCCCAACGGGTATGACCAATACCTAAAGTTCCAACTGTAGAAATTTCAGAGTTGATCCTTTTTTCTAAATCATCAACTTTGCCTTTGGTTTTTGAGAGTTTGATATTTTCACCATCGTATAAAGCAATTCCTGCACTGTCATAGCCTCTATATTCTAATCGTTTTAATCCTTTTAAAATGATTGGGTAAGCTTCTCGATGACCAATATATCCAACAATTCCACACATAAGTATTAATTATCAGGTTCGGTATAATAAATTGTGAGTTTCACTTTTTTGTCTTCATTCGTTGTGTTATTACCAAAAAGTACAGTTCCTTTAGGAGACAAAATCGTACCTGAAGGAACAATTATGTCATTTTCATCTAAAAGATTAAAGGGAGCAATAGCACCAACATTTGAGGTTACTACTAAACCAAGTTTAACATTGGTAGAATCTCTAATAATAAGATTGTTTATATGCTCAGTAATTCTTATTTTATACTTAATTCCTTCTCCGTTTGGGTCGTCATCTACTCTAACTAAAGGTTCTAAATGATTTATTTTTGCATTAATAGTTAAATTACTTACAGATTGATCTAAAAAATAATCTATTAAAGGGGTATTGTTATCCATGTCGTACAAATAAATACGATTAGGTTCATTTCCTTGAACAATACTTTGATCTACAAAAAACTCTAAATAGGCTTCATTAACAAGTCTATTCATTATGAAAT
Organism: Chlorobiota bacterium; assembly: GCA_013151975.1. Lineage (GTDB taxonomy): Bacteria > Bacteroidota > Bacteroidia > Flavobacteriales > Flavobacteriaceae > JAADHG01. The sequence continues at coordinate 3,732 of JAADHG010000180.1, forward strand.
TCCCATTACTTTCTTTTATAAATGAACCATTTTCATCAACCTTTCTATAAGTGTTTTTAAGAACTTCAAATGCGGGACTCAAAATTCCATTGGAGTCTTCTATTTCTCCATTAAACAAATCAATTATTGCCATAGAGCCTTCACCTCCTTTTAAATACAACTTTTCATCTCCATTTATGGCGTCACCTACAGGAATAGTTATAAAATTATTATTAAAGAGGTTTACTAAATTTCCAGAAAAATTAAGAGTAAAAGTTCCTGCTTCTTGAATTGTTTCGGTATCTGATCCTAGAATAGGAATTTCACTTGTATAATACAAAGTAATATTAGCTTCAGCACTTGTGAAATTTAACTGCATTAAAGATCCATTTACATCCATAGCCTCAGCTTTAAAATAAAGACCTCTAAAATAATCGGCAAAATTATTTTGATTACTTAACTCTGGTTCTCCTTCTTTGTTGAAAAATAAATCTTGCCAATACGTCTCATTTGGGTTGTCTAAATGGACTCTTATAGCTGGAGCTAATCTATCTGTTACTACAGGCTCATTAGTAACAGTATCAATTTCTGTTAATAAAATTTGTTTATTACTAGGTACAAGTGAATCATTAACATAAAGCAATTGACCTTCCAAATCTAATGGATTAATAGAACTTGATTGAGAAGTAGCTCCATTTGAAAAATATTTTT
>JAADHG010000113.1 GCA_013151975.1 Chlorobiota bacterium
TCACCAATATTTTTAGCACAGGTCGATTTTCCACTACCTGCGTTTCCTGTTATATGTATACGCATATATTTACCGATTTTTAGGCATAACGTCGTGAATCAGCGGGATTTTATATTCATGGCAATCTAAAGCCTGATGGGATACGAACAACACCCAAAACCTCGGGCTGAAGATGTGGTTTATAAACATGAATATCTTACGAAACCGATTCTAAACCACCCGAACATCTCAGCTCTTTTGCCGAACAAAACCCTTTCGAAATAATTAGGTCAAAGTTTGCAGCTAGAGTCATATGAAAGAAAACATAATCATCGTCTTCAAGATGTGAATCAAAAACACAATACCTATTTTCTTCAGTGGATTGAATTAATTCAAAATTTTCAATTTCCATGCACTACTTTTCCTGAAGGAATATAACGCCGGTTTCACCGGCCTCCATAAGCGTCATTTTGTTAGGTTTATAGCTATGCTTTAATTGCATTTACTCATGCTTACCAAACTACCTCCGACAGTACTGCAAGCTTGTTGACGCACTTTTTTATATTTGCATCCCGTATAACCGCAACTATATTCGCAGCATACTTTCGGGTTGCTACTTTTCTCAACCATTTTAAGTATCTTCTCATCTCCAGAATCAAATGCTTTGATAATTTCATCTTGGATGAAACGAGGTGGAACTTCACCTTTACTTTCTTGAAACCCGCAATGAATCTGGTGGGTATAACATATACGCTTGAAGCTCCACTAAGCTAAAGTGTTTGGCGATGTTGCGTAACCTTTCGATTAAAAGTGATTTTCCAAGACCACCTTCAATAGCACCCAACCTGACTTTACTTATTTTATGTTTTGGTTATGTATTTACCTGGCTACTTAAGAAGTTCATGACATAAAAACCTCTTAATTATATACCCAACAAAGTATCACGCGCACTTTCAGCTTCAAGAATTTCATTTTGTAATTTTAAGATATCTAACTCCCTCTGTAATTTAATAGCCCCAGAATCACGATCTGCATCAACTATTTTTCCAGCAGCTCCAACCGCGCTAGCGAAAGTGGCAGATGCTTTCTTCGCTTGTGCCTCAGTGATGTAATCAAAACTCTCCAAATTTCCTGCAGAGCCGAATGTTGCAGTTAAGACATTATCATCAAACATTCCATTTTCCAAAGGAAGGGTTGTGTAAATTCCTGCTTGTGGTAGCAAATAGGGTTTTCTATGAATAATGTTTGTTTTTTTTTCACATGAAGATAGTTTACAAATGCTTAATGTTGCAGAACGTGGTTGCCTATAGACAAATGACTCACTCTTCTTTGCTAATGTACTAGAAGATTTTGCTATTAGGTTTTTAGATATATTGATTGTAGCTTTAGCATTTAACTCCGTTGCAACATCTAATATGGCTTTACTTAGGCTAGAATTATTAGCTACATTATGATAAATATTTGAAGCTTTTTCTGCTAACTGGTTTTTTATTTTGGCCTCTGCTTTTTTACTCTTTTTTATCTCAGCATCATCACTCTGGTTTGCTTCCTTTAATAAATGAGCTTCATCTTCTTTTAATTGAATTATATCTTTTTTCAGATCAATCAATGGCTGTACTTGAGATAAATCAAACCATTTAAGAAAAATTGATGTAGGAACTTGAAGCTGTTTATTCCACTCTCCATTAACATCAAAAGAGGGAACTGATGCGTAAAGTTTTTTATGGGTAAGATGTGAAGCATACTTTGCTAATTCAGTCTTTTTATTATTTAATTTTAACTCTTCACTAGGTCGGTTATTCGGCCCATAAGAAGGTAATTCTTTTTTCAGTATTTTAATTTCTTCACTTAAAGTATCGTAATGTACGATTGCCTTCCTAGTTTCATTGTTACAAAACTCATTTCTAATACCCATGAAATTCTCTCCAACAGAAGGAATTCCCATTACCATTCTTGCAATTTGGATCGCTCCTTTTGTTGTATTTAGAATTACAGCCCCCGTTCTATCAGATATATTTCCATTTATTTTTTTTATTGTGCCATTTTCATATATTTCTATATTTAGAGTTGTTTTTTTAAAAAAGCTATTTAAGTTATCGTATTTGAAAAGATAAGGATTGGTAGTGTCTGAAATAAATTTTGGAGTAACATCTGCTTCAACAAAAAAAACCACATTAGCTTCATCCCCAACAGCATTTACTACACACTTTTTTAACTGACGTTTAACAACAATATCAAGTTTTGCTGTAGGTAAATAATAAATTGGTCCTGCTAAAGCATCGGTATATATTTTATTTTCCAAACGCTCTACCTTTAATTTAGTAGAACAACCAACACTAAAAAAAACCAAAAAAACCAGTCCTAGCAACGAAATTTTTTTCTTCATTATTGTTACTCCAAAAAATATTTAAAACTCAATAAACATCCCCGCCGCAAGCAGCGGGGTATTTGGTGACACCACCTAAAACAGTTCCAATTGATAACTCTCGTGTAATTTCTGGTATTTTTTACCCTGGTTTTTGACATACTTTCCAATCACTGTTTCATCTCCATGTTTTCCTACTGTGCTAGCAAAATATCCATCCGTCCAAAACTCACCACCCCATCACTGTTTTTTCACCTGGGGACATTGCCTGAATACCTCTCTTGCAATAAGGCTCTTTATCATCGTTACCAGCTTCGTTACACTATATGTCGGCACTGATTGCACCAGAAAATGAATATGATCTTTATCCGTACCTATTTCTAAAAATTTTAGTTGATACCTTTTTTCAATTTCTAAGCACGTTTTTTTTACGATACTATCAACATGATCATCAATGACTGCTCGCCTGTACTTAGCGGGAAAAACTAAATGATAGATCAATACTGTAACATTGTGACTTTTATGGATGTATTCGCTCATCCAGGTATTTTACGCCGCAAGCGGCGGGGAACAGAACCCCAAGAGATTCAACAAGTAAAACTACCTTTCTATGAAAAACATAACGTTTGCGTCACCGGTAATTTTAACTTTGGGTGAGATTTATTCAGGCACTCCGAACATATTTGCTGAATGATTGGTAAAAGTCACCTCATCCAAATGATGAACTTTATACTTAAGAATTGGTGCTGGTATCACTTCTCTAAGCCCCCTAAAATGATCATCACTAGTAAATATTTTATCTACATACGTTATGTATACTGCATGCAAGCTGTCATACCAAACACCTCTTGAGTGTTTACCATCAGACTGAGCTATAGTCATGTATGACATCATTATAAATGGCCCCCTATGCACCAACTCTGGAAGCTCCTTAACTACATATAATATTCTGTCAAGAGTTGAATCAATACCTCTTCTTTTCCAGAAATTCATAATTACTTCATTTTCCAGCTCAACTTCTGCACAAAGAATATACATTATATAAAACAAAGATACCTTGTATGCCAACGTTTCATCTTTAGATATTACATCGCCAGCTTTGACAAAAGGTAACTCTTTTACTAAATTGCTCACAGTAAAATCTAGGCCTGAGAATTTTTCATTAGAACTAATTATGTAATCCTTGTTATTTATTATTGAGTGTATATCTTTAGTAACAGACTGAAATAATTTGACCTTGGACTTTAAATCTTCATGATCCATTTTAAATGTTTGCTTTCTATCATCAACTAACTCTTTCCACACTTTAGCTATAACGGTGTTAGATTTAAGCTCTCTCTGGATCTCAATATTAGGCATTCCTTGTTCAATCCAAGGAATAATAAGCTCAGCTGGTGAGGGGAGAAGCTCCCGGCTGAATAGGTGTTGACAAAAATAAATAATTTCCTCTCTGCGCATCTCATCAGATGTCATGAGAATCTCCCACAACGTAACCGGTGACAATCGCCATTCCCTACCTTTATTGAGCTGAAGCTGTTTAGTTGCCAAAGCATCCTCAACAGTACGCCCTTTCATAAATTCATTAAGAGCTGATGTTTCGAAGTACCATATTTCCATATTGTTACCTAACATTATCATCACCGGATACCTGGAGCGAAGGAGCATAGCGACGTAGCGTAAGGTATTCCGCGTGGATGTCACTGTTAGAAAGACATCTGCCATCACCGAGACCTTCGATCGAAGGCGCCCGACAACACCAAGGATTCCCGCACCGATGAATCAACTAAAACCTGAATCGAAGATAACTATTTTATTAACAGTGTATCGTTTCCTTCTCAAACCTCGTCAACTTTTTCGGTCACTAACTATCGCCACAGATCCAAGTGCTCTTTGGTTTGAACGCCTGTTTTCGTCTAACAGTGAAATAGGCTGTAACAAATAATATGGTGATAGACCGCAATTGGTATGTTTATTACTCAAGTGTACATGTCATATGGTTTCTCGATAATTTAATACTAGGACTTCATTACATTGAATGTTCCTGCATGTTTAAAGCCACGCATGAGTGGCTCTTTAAGTCATTACACGAGTCAACACAAGAAAGCGCACCTAAAAACATTTAAAACGCTTCTACGGCTATGTTCTAACGTATATCAAATAGTAATTCACTTCCAGTCTAGTATAAAATTGCTCAATTCAAATAAAAAGTAGGTATGCATACCTCACTTAGCGATATGATTGGTATTGATCTAAGCTGTTTTTTCTTCCCACCATCCAAAGACCGATGGTGCATATATCCTTAGCATTCCAGTAGAAATACAACCGGATAAAATATCAGCAATGTCTTCATGGGAAAGATCATTCCTTACCTGATCGCGGTTAATATTTAGCCCTCTACAAGCCACATTGATTGACTTAATCGGATCATTTACAGGGACCATTCCGCACACTTTACAGTCATCCCATCGAGTCTGCATAAACGCTCCGCATTGACAATTCATTCACTCACCTCAATAGTATTCCCCGGTAAACTATCTGGTAAACTATCGGTAAACAACAAAATTTTGACGCTCTAGGACTGGTAAACTAACTGGTAAACTAACTACCTAAAAACTACCTAAAAACTGTAGTTAGTTTACCAGTTAGTTTACCAGTATAAGATAACAATATAATAAAAATCAATTACTTAAAATTTCTAGTTTACCAAAACGGGCTAGTTTACCAGGGGGGTGGTAAACAATCGAGTTTTGGTAAACTATGGCGATTTTTTAATCACTCCTTGGTAAACTAGCCGGTAAACTATCGGTAAACTATCATTTTTCACCTTTGTAATTATCAGCCAAACTCATTGGAGTTCTGCCGGTTG
>JAADHG010000244.1 GCA_013151975.1 Chlorobiota bacterium
GTTCTTTACATCTGGTTTATCATCTAGGACAAATAAATTACCACAGACGATTGTTAGATTAATATTGTTTTATCCTTTACTTTTTTTGAATAATGAATATACATTTTGATAATTTCAATATTACAGATTTTGATACGAGACAAAGCATTCCCTTTTTTAATTTAATTGATAATAACAGAATTCGTCTGGAAGATTTTTTTGCAGGCACAGTATCTAAAACAAAAAACCTTGAAGATACAATTACTTATTGTTCAGTTATTGAACAAAGAATTAAGGATAAGAGTTATTTCCCTTTTGTTATAATTAGTAAAGAGGAAAATAAGTTTATCGGTTTAATAGATGTAAAGAATATTGATTGGAATGTTCCAAAGGCAGAAATTGGGTATTTCATTGATTCCGATTACGAAGGGAAAGGTATTATTTCAAAATCACTGGGTTATGTCATTGAGTATCTAATACAAACCTATAAATTTAAAAAATTACTTTGTAGAGTAAATAGTAAAAATCAAGGAAGTATTAATGTTGCCATCAAAAACAATTTTCAATTAGAAGGTACTATCAGGAATGATTATAGAACAACAAAAAATGAGATTGTAGATTTAAATTATTACGGAAGAGTTTTTTAACAGACATTAAAAGGTTTAGTTTTACAATAGGAAGTTACTGTTTTTAGTAGATGGAAATTATTGCATAAATTTGTCGATTAGATTATGGTTGAATTAATAATAAAAAAGAGAAACGGATTAGAGTTAAGTAAGGAAGAGTATGCATCTATTATAGATGGATTTATATCTGGAGATATCCCTGATTATCAAATTTCAGCATTTTTAATGGCTGTATATTTTAAAGGATTAACAAGTGCTGAAACTGCAAATCTTACTGATGTTATGATGCGTTCGGGAGAGCTCATCGATTTGTCAGAAATCAAAGGTATAAAAGTAGATAAGCACAGTACAGGAGGCGTAGGCGATAAAACCACTCTTGTATTGGCGCCATTAGTTGCCGCAGCAGGAGTTCCTGTAGCTAAAATGTCGGGAAGAGGACTTGGTCATACTGGCGGAACCTTAGATAAATTAGAGTCTATAAAAGGACTATCGGTTGATATGTCTAGACAAGAGTTTATAGATAAAATTAAATCACATAATATTGCTATTTGTGGTCAGAATGCAAATTTGGTTCCAGCGGATAAGAAATTGTATGCTTTACGAGATGTTACAGGAACGGTCGATAATATGTCATTAATTTCATCAAGTATCATGAGTAAAAAGCTCGCTTGTGGTGCTGATGCTATTGTAATTGATATTAAAGTAGGTCATGGCGCTTTTATGAAAACGCTAAAAGAGGCTGAAGAACTTGCACAAACCATGATTGGGATTGGTTCTAAAATGAACCGTAAGGTGATTGCTGTAATTACGTCTATGAGTGAACCTTTGGGATATGCTGTTGGGAATGCTTTAGAAGTACAAGAAGCTATAGATACCTTAAAAGGAAACGGACCAGAGGATTTAACAGAGCTTTGCCTAGAACTAGGGAGTCATATGTTGGTGCTTGGTCAGGTCGCAAAAAGTTATGATGAAGGTGTTGATATATTGAAAGGACTAATCAAATCTGGTAAAGCTTTTGATAAATTTGTAGAGTTTGTTGAAGCACAAGGCGGTGACATAAAAATGGTTAATCAAACCGAATTATTGCCAAATGCAAAGTTTTCTTATGCTTATAAAAGTAAGGAAGCAGGTTATATAAACGATTTAAATGCTTTAGATATTGGGTTAGCTTCCGTAAAACTGGGAGCTGGAAGAGAGACAAAGGAAAGCGCTCTTGATTACGGTGCTGGCATTATCTTAAAAAAGAAAATTGGCGATTATGTGAATAAAGAGGAGGTTTTAGCTATGCTTTATTCTAATAATGATATTACCTTTGCACGTGCTACAGAATTCATGGATTTGGCTTACCAAATGAGTCAAGAGAAGCCTCTTGAAAAACCATTGATTTTGAAAACAGTAATGTAAATATCTTTTTGAATACGATATTTAAAAATCAAAAAGATAAATTAATATAAAACTGAATAATAAAGACAAAAAATGAAAGTGAATACTATGAAGTCAAATAAAAATTCCACCCAACAGTTGTTGCGTAATGATGGAATACCTTTTGATGCTAGTCTTTTTGAAGAAATTAATATCAATAGAAGCGCTGTAGAACGGAGAGCTTCAACTTTAAGTGGGCGTAGATCCGTTAAAAAGCAATGGCAAGCCGCTTGGTTACTAAAAGCCATAAGTTGTATTGATTTAACCACTTTGGCCGGAGATGATACACCAAGTAATGTACAACGATTGTGTGCTAAAGCAAAATCGCCAGTACGTTTAGATATATTAGAAGCCATGGGAATGCAAGATGAAAACATTCATGTAGGAGCGGTTTGCGTCTATCATAATTTTATTAAAGAAGCTGTAAAAGGATTACAAGGAAGTTCTATTCCAGTTGCTGCTGTATCAACCGGATTTCCTGCTGGGAATATTCCACTTAAAGAACGCATCAGACAAATAGAAATATCTGTTACAGCTGGTGCTAAAGAAATAGATATTGTTGTGAGCAGGGATTTAATAATCCAATCCGATTGGAAGACTCTTTATAACGAAGTAGCAGCTTGCAGAAAAGCTTGTGGCGATGCTCACATGAAAACAATTTTAGCTACTGGAGAAATCTCAACATATACCAAAGTAGCCAAAGCAAGTTGGGTGAGTATGATGGCAGGCTCCGATTTTATAAAAACAAGTACAGGAAAAGAACCTGTAAATGCAACACTTCCTGTAAGTCTTGTAATGATTAGAACCATTCGAGAGTATTATGAATTAACAGGTTACAAAGTTGGGTTTAAACCGGCAGGTGGCATCAGTAAGGCAAAACAAGCCGTAAACTGGTTGGTGTTAATAAAAGAAGAACTTGGTAACGATTGGCTAACTCCAGATTTATTTCGTTTTGGAGCAAGTAGCTTATTAGGAGATATAGAACGTCAGTTGGAGCATTTTGTTACAGGACGTTATTCAGCAGCATTTAGACATCCAATGGCATAAAAAGTAAGAGTATGAAGATTAAAGAAATATACGAAACAATGAGTTATGGTCCTGCACCAGAAAGTGCAGAAGAAGCTATTCAATTTCTAGACAATCATAAAAGAAAATTCAATCTATTCATTAATGGAAAATGGGTAGCACCTTCTTCAAAAGAGTATTTTGACAGCATTAACCCGTCAACAAAAGAAAAACTAGCACAAATATCTGAAGCTAATGAGGCCGATGTTAATAAGGCTGTAGCAGCAGCTAAAAGAGCATTGCCAGAATGGGCTAATGTTGGCGGACACCAACGCGCAAGATACTTATATGCACTCGCACGACAAATACAAAAACACTCGCGTTTGTTTGCTGTTTTGGAATCCTTAGATAATGGGAAGCCTATTCGTGAAACAAGAGATATCGATATACCAATAGTGATAAGACATTTTTATCATCATGCAGGTTGGGCACAATTACGAGATACTGAATTAAAGGACTATAAAGAATTAGGTGTAATTGGACAAATTATTCCTTGGAATTTTCCTTTAATGATGTTGGCTTGGAAAATTGCTCCAGCAATAGCCATGGGAAATACTATCGTATTAAAACCAGCCGAATCAACCTCATTAACTGCGTTGTTGTTTGCTGAAATTTGTGAGCAAATAGGCTTGCCAAATGGTGTGGTAAATATTATTACAGGTCACGGAAAAACAGGTGCTACTTTAGTAGAGCATAAAGATGTGAATAAAATTGCATTTACAGGTTCTACCGAAGTTGGAAAAATTATACGTAGAGCAACTGCAGGAACAGGAAAAAAACTCTCATTGGAGCTTGGTGGGAAATCGCCATTCATTGTGTTCGAAGATGCCGATTTAGATAGCGTTGTCGAAGGTATTGTAGATGCTATTTGGTTTAATCAAGGGCAAGTATGTTGTGCAGGTTCAAGATTGTTGGTTCAAGAAAGTATAGCTGAAAAACTATACAAAAAGATAAGAACCAGAATGGAGAGTTTACGCATTGGTAATGCGCTTGATAAAAGTATAGATATTGGCGCTATTGTAGATAAAAGTCAACTTAAAGTAATCACAGATTTAGTACAACTTGGTGTAGATGAAGGAAGCACGCTATGCCAACCGTCTTGGGCTTGCCCTAAAGAGGGGTATTTTTATCCGCCAACAATGTTTACTGATGTATCACCTTCAGCAACCATTGCACAAGAAGAAATTTTTGGACCAGTTTTAGTTGCTATGAGTTTTAGAACGCATAAAGAAGCGGTTAAATTGGCAAATAACACAAGGTATGGATTAGCATGTAGTGTTTGGACTGAACTGAGAACATCAATTTAGCTTTAGATATTGCGCCTCAAATAAAAGCAGGTGTCGCTTGGATTAATTGTACAAACGTATTTGATGCTGCAGCTGGTTTTGGAGGATATCGCGAATCTGGATTTGGTAGAGAAGGAGGGAAAGAAGGTCTTATGGAATATGTGAAGCCTAGAATTGAAGACTCTTTTTCAGATAGTCCGGTTGTTAAACCAGTTAAAAAAGCCGATTTAAAATCTAATGGTATGCATTTACCTGAAATAGATAGAACTACCAAAATGTATATTGGTGGTAAGCAAGCACGACCTGATGGCGGTTACAGTGTGGTTATAAATGATACTAATGGTAGGTATGTTGGAGAAGTTTCAAAAGGCAACCGAAAAGACATTAGAAATGCTGTTGAAGCTGCGCATGCTAACAACAAATGGGGAAGTATGACTGGGCATTCTAGAGCGCAAGTGTTGTATTATATAGCTGAAAATTTGGCTATTCGGAAAGATGAGTTTGCTAATAGACTAGTGCAAATGACGAATCAAAGTCATGCTGATGCTGTACAAGAAGTCGAGTTATCTATTGAAAGAATTTATACCTATGCAGCCTTAGCCGATAAATACGACGGACATGTACATCATACCATTCACCGTAATGTGACTTTGGCAATGCCAGAAGCTATTGGAGTTATGGGAGTTATTTGCCCTGATGAATCGCCATTGTTAGGTTTTATTTCTACAGTAATTCCAGCCATTACAATGGGTAATAATGTAATCGTTATACCTTCTGAAAAGTCACCTTTTTCAGCTACCGATTTTTATCAAATTTTAGAAACGTCAGATGTGCCTGCAGGAACAGTTAATATTGTCACTGGTGGTAAAGATGAGTTAGCACAAGTATTAGCAAAACATGATGATGTTGATGGTATTTGGTATTTTGGCACCAAAAAGGGATGTAAGGATATGGAATTTTTATCAGCCGATAATATGAAACGTACTTGGGTAAACTATGGTAAGTATAGAGATTGGTCAGATAAAACTCAAGGAGAAGGACAAATTTTCCTAAGACATGCTAGCCAAATTAAAAATATTTGGATTCCTTATGGCGCTTAATTTATAGTTAATAATTTTCATTCCATTTAAAAAGTATATATATGAGTAGTTTACATTTAGAAGCTAAAGTTGGAGATATTGCAGAAACGGTATTATTACCTGGAGATCCATTACGAGCAAAACACGTAGCAGAGACCATGCTTGATGACGCGGTTTGCTATAATAATGTTAGAGGAATGTTAGGTTTTACAGGGTATTACAATGGCAATAGAGTCTCCATCCAAGGTACTGGAATGGGCATGGGAAGTACTTCCATTTATGTAAACGAACTTATAAACACCTATAAAGTAAAAAACCTAATTAGAGTAGGTACTTGTGGTAGTATTCAAGAGAATATAAATTTAGGGCAAGTGTTGTTAGCTATGAGTGCTTCAGGCGATTCCGATGCTAACAATCTTTATTTTAAAGGTATGCATTATGCGGCTACAGCCGATTTTGATTTATTGATGAAAGCTTATCAGGTTGCAGAACGACTTAATATAAAGACATATCGAGGCTCCGTTTTTAGCACTAATACGTTTTACGATGATACGCCAAACCGCTGGGAAATATGGCAAAAGCATGGTATCCTAGGTGTTGAAATGGAAACACAAATATTATTCACCTTAGCCAAACGTTTTGGAG
>JAADHG010000034.1 GCA_013151975.1 Chlorobiota bacterium
AAATGGAATCGCAGCAGCACCAGTTGATAAATTTCTTGGAGCATCGTAATAAGTGCCATCATAATTATTGGTTGCTCCATTAACATAACCAATAACAGCTTGATTAAACACACCATTATCAGAAGTTAGATTAAACCACATTTTATTAGCTACACTTTTTGTTTTTAAATTATTATTAACTCTAAAAAACTGGTCGTTATTTCCTGTTACACGCATTGAGTTATTAAATATAACATCGCCAGTAGTTACACCTTGTAAATCAGAAAACGAAACGAAGAATCCTTGCCCTGAAGGGATAAATCTTGTTGGAGTAATTAAATCTCCACCAGCAGAAGTTGCAATTCCATTTATAGTTGCATAATCCGATTGTGCAAAGTTTTGCCCTTCATTTCCATTAATATTTCCATTAGGTGGTGTGTTTTGAGACCATAAATAAATAGTGCCATCTAATAAACCACTTGGATTTAAAGTAAATACATTGGTATTAAAAAAAGCATCAACATCAATAGCTGAAGGATACGGATTCCCAATAAAATTCCAGTTAGTATCAGCAGTTTCAACATCATTTCTAACTACTGGAACTGTTATAACACCGTTATTAAAAGGCCCTGTAAAAGTATAATCAAAAGTTTTATTAGATGTTCCTGGGGCAATACTCCATGAGAACTCAGATTGTGTTGATGCATACCCAACTCCGGGAATCATTACACCTGTACCAGCAACAGGTTCCCAATCATTACCATCATCATCAATATCGTCTTGTCCTGGATCTGTAGCACCATTATTTCCTATCTCCATTGTTGAGTCTTGGAAATTTTGGGCATTAAACAAAAAACGTCTGTTAACTTCGGCATCAGTTAAGGCTCCATCAATTGTTTCTCCAGACACAGGTGAGCTCCAATAGGTATATTCATACCAAGCATTAGAAGGCGCAGTTGTTTTAATAACTGTTATTGTGCCAGTTACAGCAGTTACAGTACTAGCATCATCAATTTGTACGACTGCTCCTTGAGTTTCTACAGTTATATTGCCATCAGCAATAATATTGGTTTGAACCTCGACATAATCACCATTATCAATTCTTAAGGTAAATAATCCTGCATTAACAGTTAAACTACAAGCACTAAAACTACCATTTGTAGCAGTATTATAATTATCATTAATTATAGCAGAGATATTTATATTTGGGATACCATTATCCCAACCTCCAGCAGTCCAGGTGGTTGAAGCGCTACAAGAAATGTTTAGTGTTCCTGAATTATTAGTTACATCCCAAAAGTTACCTACGTTATCAGCTTGTATTCCACCATAAGAATAATCACTGCCATTAAGTTGAAAACGACTCGCGTAATAATATGTGCCTGCAGGTAGAGCAGAACCGATTTCTGCAACATATTGGTCGTTATTTCCAACATCAGAATCGTATGCGGCAGCAATCCAAGTCCATCCAGTAGCATCCCAAGGCTGGTGATTTATACCAATCGTGTTATATCCTATCCAAGCTAACATGTTTGCACCTTGACCTGCAGAGTCTGTAACACCTAGTTCATAAGCTTGTGCATAAACATTGAAGATACCTCCAACATTTCTATTTGCTGTTTTTGGGAAATCTACATTACAAAAATCTACTTGATCAGCAATTACGGTTAAAACACCATTAATATCATTTGTGCCATCCCAAAAACCATCTCCTCCTCCAGAATTATAACCTCCATAAGTAAAGCCACAACTATTAAAACGAAAACGACTTGCATAATAATAGGTTCCAGAAGCTGCAATTCCAATACCAATATCAGCAACATATTCATCATTATTTCCTACATCTCCATTATAAGTAGCAGCAATCCAAGTCCAGCCTGAGCCATTAGGATTAGTATCCGTAAGGCTATAACCAATCCAAGTTTCAATATTAGTACCTTGACCTGGCAAATCTGTAACACCTAGTTCATATGCTTGCGCATATACAGGAAAAGTACCACTTGCAATAATAGTACCAGTTGCTGGAGACTGGAGGTTGTTGTAAGTAAGAGTATCAGTGCAGAAAACTGAACCATTTATAATAATATCATTACCAGTTCCTTCAAAACCTCCAGTCCCTACAGTTCCTTCAGCCCAACCATAAACTCTATATGTAACAGCTGTAGTATTATTATTTTGAGTAACTGTGAAAGTAATAATCTGAGTTGTAGTATTATCAGCAATAGCTTTTTCTCCATCGATATCTGTTGCAAAACCATCTATAGAACTTCGTAAAGAAATCCCTGTCGGACCTGTTAGTGAACGTTGAAAATTAACGACAATTGTTGTAATATCAAATTGAAAACCTGTATTTGGAGTAACAGTAAACTCCATATAGGAATTTTCAGCAACGGCCGTAGCTATATCATTCAAAGACCATGATCTAGCGTTAAATCGATTTGCATTATTACTAGCGATTAAACCACTACCTCTTGTAATAGTTGAGGTTATTAAGTTTGCATCATTAAAATTTGAACCTACTGAAACTTCATTGCCTGCGTTTCCACCAAAATCAAAAGTAATTATTTGACAATAACCAAAATTAAATATCAAAAAGGTAACTAAAAGAGTAATTATATTTTTCATTCGTTAAGTTTAAAATTTAGACTTGGTATTCTATTTTAATACTATTTTTGTTTTGACATCTATTTAAACATGTTTCAAAAAAAAACTTACACGGTAGACGAAGCTAAAAAAAAGCTAGAATATTACTGTGCATATCAAGAACGTTGTCATAAAGAGGTAACGCAAAAGCTAAAGGACATGTCTATGATTCCTGAAGCTATAGATGTTATTATTGTACATCTATTGGAGCATAACTTTCTAAATGAAGAACGTTTTGCCAAAACATTTGTTAGGGGCAAGTTTAAAATCAAGAAGTGGGGCAAACGCCGTTTAACTTTAGAATTAAAGAAAAAAGACATCTCCAAAGTTAATATAAATCAGGCACTTAGCGAAATAAATGAAGCGGAGTACATCGAAGTTTTCAACAACTTAGCCGAAAAACGCCTACTTTCTATAAAAGAAACCAATAAATTTAAAAAAAGAAAGAAGTTAGCAGACTATTTATTGTATCGTGGTTGGGAGTCGCATTTAGTTTACGATAAAGTGAATGAGCTGATTAAATAACCGTCACTGCGAGGAATTCGCGACGTGTGTCAGTCTTTTTAAATTTGATGTCATTACAAAGAAGGAACGACTGAAGTAATCTGTTGATTTGGAGAGCCCAGTCCCTTCATGAGATTGCTTCACACTTGGTACCTCGTGTTCGCAATGACGAGACAAATTATCACATAACATTATTAATGATGTTTTTACTACAAAGTGATGCCGTTTCTTTTATGTGTTCTAATTATGGCCTGTTTGTTTTTCCAAGCCAACCATTTTTCTCCATTTAGTTTTCGCATCACATTTTCAAAATTCCGCATGATAAATACGTTAGAAATAGCACGTGTAAAGTTTTTAGGATTTCGAGCAATAGCTCTTAAACTCATAGAAAAGCCAGGTGTAATATATTGCATTAAATGCCAATAGCCTTCTGGCATATAGAGTACTTCACCATGATTAAGGTGGGTTTTATAACCTTTCGCCTTTTTTAAAGCAGGCCATTTTTTAAAATCAGGGTTTGTAAAATCAATCTCATCTCTGGTTAATAAAGAAAAGGGGACTCTATATAAAAAATCATTTTGTTTTTGGTCAAACAAAATACACTCTTTTTTTCCTACAAAATGAAAATGAAAAATATTTGCTAGGTCTATGTCGTAATGCATAAATGTATAGGAATCCTGACCACCAAAAAACAGCATAGGTAGTTTTTTCATAAGCCGCAATCCAAAATCGGGATACGAAAAGTCCTTTTGTAATTGGGGGACTTCTTTTAAAATATTCCACAGAAAAATTCGGAATTTTGTAGGCTCTCGTTGTAATAAATCTATATACTCGCTCATTTTCATAGAGGCATGAGGCGTGTTAAAATCGGTTTTATAATCTACAGGTCTGTCATCATACAGCGGTACGATTTTGTCTCCAGCAATCGATTTTATGTAGTCTAAACTCCATTTGCTATATGCTGGCCAATGGTCAATACTATGCTCGATAACCACTGGTTTTTGTGGTTTGAAATAATGTTTTATAAAGTCCTCTTTGGTAATTGTTTTAACTCGAGGAACATCTTGAAGGTTTAATTCCAAAGTATAAAATTTAACAAATCAAAGTTAAGAAAACGAAAGCAAAATTTACTTAAAAACGTGAGTTCGACATAAAAAGTTATAATATTAAATTTAAAACTTTACTAGTATTAATGAAAAGCTTGTCTTTCCCGTGTGTTACACTGAGTTACACTGAGCTTGTCGAAGTGAAAACGGGAATCCATTTTATTAATTTTATTGGATTCCGCATCAAGTGCGGAAAGACAAATTAAATAATATGCTGATAGTTAGCGAATTAAATTTGAACTTATATCGAACTCACATTAAAACCTATATTTTAAATCTAATAACATATTACCTTTAGGCATTGGCACTAAATTGGTTTCAGTATATGTGGTGTTAAAAATATTATTACCAATTACTGAGAGTTCAAAGGTCTTTAAATTTAAGGTTATTTTGGCATCTACAACACTATAACGTTCACCATTAGTTCGATTGGCAAACTTGTAGGCTATACTTTGTGATATATATTTTGAGAACTGCGAACGATAGGTTGCGGTAAAATGATGTTTCAAAGAATTGATAGAGTATCGAGAAAAATTAATATTTAAATTATCTAAATTTTCTTCCAGATAAGTATAACCAAAAGCTATGTTTTGAGGAAACTCAGACATTTCAAAACCATAAG
>JAADHG010000252.1:0-1919 GCA_013151975.1 Chlorobiota bacterium
AGCCAAAAATGGGCAGTTTTAAAACCAGCCGTTTCTAATGAAATAGCTAGATTTGTATTAATATTTCTATTTCCTTTTAATATGTTGTTAAGAAGGGAATGAGCTATGTCAATTTTTGAAGCAAGTTCTCTTTGGCTTAAACTATTCTCATTCAGCATATTAAAAAGTAGTATACCTGGATGAATGACTTTGTCTTGCATGAAAGGGTTTAATTTTTTGATAGTGTACAAATATAGTTATTAACTTTTGATTCTTCACAAATAGCTAAAGAAGATGAAGATATTATTAAAAAGAATGATTCAATAAAAATTTTGAATGATATAGGAACAATTGTTCCTGTATCATTTTTTAGAAAAGAAGGAGTTCTTGGTGGTAGCCCATCTGCTGATGTTAATACAATATTTGATATATACGATGTTAAGGATTTAAAAAATCTTAAAAAAAAAATAAATGATTTTAATCCAACATATTTCAGAAAATCTTCAAAATTTGTTGAGAACAAAAATCATGTTATTGCTTGGTCTGTACTAGCAAAATACAAGGCAGATAAATCAAGTATTCCAGCTTTTTCTCGTTCAAATGAGAGTCAATTACTAGAAGATTTAAAAAAGTGTTTTTATAAGAATGATAATGTTATAAAAACCACACAGAAAATACTTAATAGTTATGGCATAAAGTTTCTACCTTTAAATCGACCATCTCAAACCCCAGTTGATGGGAAGTCTTTTATGTCAGGTGAGAATCCTGCGATAGTTCTCTCTCTAAAATATGATAGACTAGATAATTTCGCCTTTACTTTGTTTCATGAACTCGGTCATGTATTCGAACACTTAACGAATCCTAAACGCCCAGAATTTAGGAATGAAGAGTTTTTTATTAATAGTTCAAATACTGTATTAGTTGAGTTTGAAGCAGATAATTATGCCAGTAACAACCTTATTGATTCTGATTTATTTAACGATTTTATTGCTTTTAATGATGAGTATAGTGATGCTGTAATACTTGAGTTTTCTAGTAAAAACAGAATTCACCCTGGTATAGTGCGTGGTAGAATTTGTCATTTGTTCAATGAGTACTATCGTAAACGAAGCTCAATTACTTCATTGAACAAATTAAAGTTTGATTAAACCATTATATTGCCCTCTACTATTTCTATTTTATTTATGCTTTACACAAGACTTTCTTAACCTTCATCACAGTAGTAGTTGATTTACCCACTATTTCAGATACCTCACGAACCGTAAGTCCTTTATTTAGCTTCTTTACAATGTTTGGGTGACGTTCTAATAATCGTGTGTTAGACTGAACAGAACCAACCTTACGCCCTTTGAACTTGCCTTGGGCCTGAGCTAACTTAATCCCTTCGCTAGTACGTTCCTTTATACGGTTACGTTCCATTTCCGCAATAGACCCCATTACAGAGACCACTACCATGGCAATCGGATTTTTTTCACCATTCACTAATGTTTCAAACCCTTCTTTAATGGATTTTAAATTAATACCGTTAGCAGTAAAACGGTCAATCGTATTAAGTACATCGATTAGGTTTCTACCAAGTCTATCAATACTATCTACGACTATAGTCACACCCTTCTTATCATCCTCTGTAACCTCGTCAAATAACTTTGAAGCTTCAGGTCGTTCTAGGAACGGAACATTGCCTTGAACTTTATCTACAAATAAATTTTCTGCATTAAACTCACCATGTGATTTGAAATTAGCAATCTGGCGGCTTGAGTTTTGAGAAACCGTTGAAATTCTGGAATAGTAGTAATACATCTTGATTCGTTTAATAAATCAAAGATATTGTATTATTTTTAGACTTACTAATATAATGATACAAAATATATCATTTTACTGGCTTTACAGCACGATTGGTTGAATCACTTAATAACTATAGGCTAAAACTAATACAAGAA
>JAADHG010000252.1:1928-6218 GCA_013151975.1 Chlorobiota bacterium
AATGCTCGTTTATCAAAAAAGTGAGCATTATTTTCATTTAACAAAGCTTACCCTTTAGTTGTGTGGCACTATAAACTCTTGCTTTTGGAAACATTTTTCGGGCAATAATCATTGCACTTGAACTATTATGAGCATAAACAAGAGTGATTGTGTCAAATGGGCCAAACCACATACCTACTTTAAACATCTTTTGCTCATTTATAGGTTCAATATTTGGCATAATCTTTTTAAAGGCTTTACCACTCATTGTGAGCTGTAAACCTTTTTCTCCTACCAGGCATAAATTATCCAACAATATTTTAAACTGCCTTTTTGTAACCTTTATTTTCATATTTAATTCCTTCTGCTTTTAAATTATTTCCCAGAATATCCCAATCTTCACCTTGAACTCCCTCTTTGAGCATATAATGTATTCCACCTTTATAACGGCAATACTCATCTGAATAGAATCTATCATTCTTGAAAAATGCTTTCATTTTGTTTAATACTACCTTTCTTAATGTTTTATTTTTCACATAAAGAACTACGTGGTTATGTTCGCCAAAATCTCGCCCTGAAAATACTTCCGTAGAAAAAAGCAATCGTATTGTTGTTTCATGACCATATTTACCCTGTAACATTTCATAGCATTTATTCATTTTGGTAATACAATAATCTTTACTTCTATCATCTTTGTAATTAATTCCGATAAAATATGACCAATCAAATCCCCAAAAGTGATTTGCTAATGGTTTATCGTTTTGATAGAGATAATTTAATAAGTTCTCCATCATTATGTTGTCATCAATAAGCTTTTTATTTTCTTCAAATAACAAATCAGATTTCCAATACTTTTCATGAGTTATTGGAATAATTCGTTTAACACCCTTTTTCTTTGTCTCTAATTTTAACTCTGGATTGTCTTTGTAAAACCTAAATATGGTTCTTCTTTTTCTCTCTACTCTGTCTGCAAATTCATCTATATTTTCGTATCTCATTTTTTAATATTTAATATCTAGTTATATGCCTTCGGGCAGATACAAGTTCTCCTATATGCCGAGGGCATTTTATATTAAATATGTAGAAATAAGTGAAAGTGCGCTTTTTGGCACAAAAAAATCAGAAAAAATATTTTTTAAGACATTAATAAGCTATGACAAACATGTCACACTATTAATAAATATCCAAAAACGAACAAAGTTCATACACACTAGGGACGGAATTGTGGGGTGCCATCATAATAAGTATGACGAGAAGGGATACATAAAAGGTGTTTTTGGCAATAAAATCAATGATTTTTTTCGTTATTATTATTAAACAACAGCCCTGACCTGTTTTAAAATTAACAGAGTAGAAACATGTTAGAGTTATACATATTGGTACGCTTAAGAATTAATTAAAGTATATATGAAATTAAATAATTGAAAATTCAAGTGAGAATTTAGTCTACCCAACCCTATCTTCATAAAGAAACTCTTGGAACCCAATAAAAGTATTCCTAATGGATTTGATATCTCCTAACTCCCGTTTGGCATCAGTGATTGCTTTATATTTTAATTCTAATAGGTCTGGTAACTTCGCATCATCTAGCTCATCGACACCTTCTTTAACATATTGTTCCAACACAAAATTTAAGAAATCTTGTTGTTTTGGGTTGTAATCCCCTAATTGGATTTTAGCTTTATCAGCTCTCTCCAAACGTGGCACTAAATCTTTGTGATAAGCTACATAGTTCAATACATCGTATAGGTCACTATCTTCTCCATGTACCAATTTACGTAAGTCTTCTAATTGTGAACTGGTATAGCCCTTTTCATTCAGCTCTTCTAGTAGTTTCTTTCTGGTTGATGGTAGACTCCAGAGCCTACGTAATTCATCTTCACTTTTGAATAGCGATGGTAAATCCCCAAACAACTGCTCCATAAATTCACGAGCCGAAATTGGTGTTCCAGAAGCACTCCAGAATGAAGTTTTTATCATGCTGTCTATTTCTCTAACCTTATTATCCGCCAGTCTCACTTTTATCATCTTCTTTGGTGGCTCATCACACACACAGGGGTCGTTATTGCAAACCTCGCAAGTTGGTGGCGTTTCTTTGGCCTCATCGGGTTTTTGGTCACCTTTTTTATATTGCTTGACTTCTTCTGGTTCCAGTGGTTCTCCATCCCATTCAGGGTCTTTAAAATGGTCGTGTGCATTCACGAAATCGAATACTGTGAAATACTCTTTACCATCAAATAAACGAGTGCCTCGGCCTACAATTTGTTTGAACTCCACCATGGATTTGACTGGTCTCAATAACACTATATTTCTAATTTCTGGTGCATCAACTCCAGTACTTAATTTTCGTGAAGTTGTTAGTATTGTTGGAATGCTCTTTTCGTTATCTTGAAAGTCCCGCAAATGTTTTTCTCCCACTTTACCATCGTCTGCTGTAACTCTATGGCAATAATTGGAGTTTCTGCTATCTGCATATTGATTAATTAGGTCTCTTATGGCTGCGGCATGAATTTGAGTGGCACAGAACACCAATGACTTCTGACTCTGATTAATAATGTCCATAAAAGTTTTCACCCTAAACCCTTCACGAGCTTTAATCTCTATGATACGATTGAAATCTTCCTCTTTATAGGTTCTACCAACCTCAACTTCACCAGTTTCTACATCATCGTCTTCTGTATATTCGTATTCGTCTATAGTAGTGCTAATTTCTTTAACCTTAAATGGTGTTAAGAACCCATCATTAATCCCTTCTTTAAGGGAATAAATATATACTGGGTCATTAAAGTATTTGTAAGTGTCACCATTAACATCTCGTCTTGGGGTTGCTGTTAGACCAAGCTGGACTGCTGGACTAAAATATTCCATAATCTCTCTCCATGAGCTTTCGTCATTGGCTCCACCACGATGACATTCATCTATAATTATCAAATCGAAAAAGTCTTTTGGATACTCTCCAAAATTAGGTGTTTCGTCTGGTCCAGACATAAAGGTCTGAAATATGGTAAAGAAGATATTACCATTCTTTGGCACCTTACCACATTTTCTAATTTCGTCTGGTGCAATCCTTACCAAGGCATCTTCTTCAAACGCATTGAATGAATTGAATGCTTGGTCTGCTAGTATGTTTCTATCTGCTAAAAATAATATTCTAGGGCTGCGCTGTCCATCACGTCTCAAATTCCATTTGGCATGAAATAACTTCCATGCGATTTGAAATGCAATGGCTGTTTTTCCTGTTCCTGTGGCCAGCGTTAATAAGATTCTGTCCTTTTTATCGGCTATAGCTTCAAGCACCTTTGCGATGGCGTTATTCTGGTAGTAACGAGGTTGCCATGTTCCACCCCTATCTTCAAAAGGCACCGAAAACAAACGTTCTTTCCAATTGGCTATTTCTATCTTATAATCTTCTTTAGGTGTTGGGAAGGTCATCTCCCAAAGTTCATCTGGTGATGGATATTTATTTACATCACCTTCAGTACCTTCATCCATGTCTACCCCATAGATTTGAAGCCAATTGGTGGCATAGGTATACCGAATGTTTAAACGACCTGCATAGTCTTTAGCCTGTCCAAGACCTTCAGTATAGTATAGGTCTCTCTTTTTAGCTTCTATAACAGCAAGATTTCTGTTTTTATAAATAAGCACATAGTCTGCACGTAACTGCGAATAGTTGCGAACTCCAGGTTTTTCTTTATTGGTAATAGGAAATTGTTTAAACACACGAGCACCCTCTACAACACCCCAACCCGCTTCACGTAATGCTGGGTCTATATATTCAAATTCTGTTTGTGCTTCGTTCATGTCAGAATTATTCTAATAAATTGTTTATAATGTTGCTTATTTGTTAATAACTGTCGCTTAACCTCTTGAAACCCTTATGAAATAAGAAATTATAGTCTGTTTTTGCGTGTTGCTTAATCAACAATTATTGTTTCTTAAACATGTATAGTGCATCCACGTCTCGTTGCTTCTCGCTAATGCGTTCTAAAATATCATTTCTTATAAATTGATTTAAATAACGTCTTATTGTGTTGGTATGTGTTTCGCAATAATTGGCTAGTTCATCTTTTGTAGCCTTTTGATTCATGAAAAGATAACTCAAAATTCTACGTTGAGTAGTATTGAAAGTTCCCCAATTAGTTTCAATTTTTACTATTACGCCATCATGTATGGTTTTTGAATGATTACTAATTTTGTTTCTGAGAATTAAATACACATTTTTATTTTCTTCTTTGTATTCAGGAACAGATAACATGGATTTTTCCATAGATTCATAAATACGAGAAACGCCCTCGTTTAGCTGACGCA
>JAADHG010000118.1 GCA_013151975.1 Chlorobiota bacterium
CTCCAAAATACAGACTCCTATTTTGCTAATTTTTCTAAACGTGTACAGGGTTTAGCTATAACAGCCAATTTGAATCATGATGCAGCTACAACTAATTTATTTGCTTCGGGGGCTTTGGTAAGAGGGCAATTTAGCCGAAGTCAATTTACAGCTCAAGAAGGCAATCAAGGGCCTTATAAGTTGCAAGGCCAAAATGGAGAATTGTTTGTATTAATTGTTTCAGGAAGTGAAACGGTTTATGTTAATGGTGTTGCTGTAGATCGGGGAGAAAACAAAGATTATATTATCAACTATAACGCAGGTGAAATTATTTTTAACTCTACTTTTCCTATCACTTCCGAAATGCGAATCACGGTAGATTATCAATTTAGTGATAGAAACTATTCACGATTTATTGCTTATGGAGGAGGGAAATATAACAGCGAAAAATTAAAAATTGGCGTTTCAGTTTACACTGAGAATGATGCTAAAAACCAACCTTTACAGCAAAATCTATCAACAGAACAGGTTCAGATTTTGGCTAATGCTGGAGATGATATATCGCAAATGGTAGCTCCTTCAGCAGTTGCAGAAGCCTTTAATGAGAACAGAATCTTGTATAAAAAAGAGCTTATTAATGGTGTTGAAGTTTTTGTGTTTTCAAATAATCCAGATGATGAATTGTTTAGTGTAAAATTTTCTCGTGTTGGAGACAATCAAGGAAATTACATCGTTAGTAGTATAAATGCCATTTCAAATATTTTTGAATATGTTGCCCCAATTGCGGGTATTCCTCAAGGTAATTTCGAGCCAATAGTGCAGCTCATAGCACCAGTAAAATTACAAATAGCAGTAGTAAACGGGACATACCAACCTTCTGAAAACACAAGTATAGGTTTTGAACTTGCTGGGAGTAAAAACGATCTCAACCTGTTTTCGAGTTTAGATGATGCAGACAATAATGGTTTTGCAGGAAAATTAAAAATCACCCAAAATATTATAAAGAAGGATAGTTTATGGAGCTTAAATGCCTTTGCTGATGGTGATTATATTCAGGAAAACTTCAGAACTATTGAAAGGCTTTATAACACGGAGTTTAATCGGGATTGGAATATTGAAAACCCACTAGGGAATCAACAATTATTAGTAACAGGATTGCGATTAAATCATCCTCAAAAAGGTGTAGTAAATTATCAGTTTGAACATTTAAACTTCTCAGAAAATTTTAATGGGAATCGTCATGTTGCCTTTGTTGATTTGCGTTTGAATAGATTTAATATTTTTTCAAATTCTAGTTTACTTAACGCTTCTTCAACCATAAATACATCCACATTTTTAAGATCATTTAACAGGATATCATACAATTTCAATAGGGCTTGGGTTGGTACAAAAATTGCCATTGAAGATAACGAACAAAAAGATAAAATTACAAATGCGCTAACACCTTTAAGCCAGAAATATTCGTCTTATGAAGTATTTACAGGTGTTGGAGACAGCACAAAGGTATTTGTTGAAATCGGCTATAAAAACCGAGTTAATGATAGTATTAGAGGGAATCAATTGCAAAAAGTAAATACTTCAAACACGTATTATGTCAATTCAAAAATAGTTCAGAATAAGAACTCAAATCTCTCACTTTATGTGAATTATAGAACCTTGAAAAGTGAAGATAAAACGATTGAGGATGAGCAATCATTAAATTCACGTTTGCAATATAGTCAGAAACTATTCAAACAAATCGTGTTGTGGAATACTGTTTTTGAAACGAATTCGGGAACCTTACCACAACAAGAATTCACTTATGTTGCTGTTGAACCTGGACAAGGGGTTTATACTTGGAATGATTATAATGAAAATGGGATTCAGGAATTAGAAGAATTTGAAATAGCGCAATTTCAAGACCAAGGGGCTTATATTAGAGTATTACTCCCAAACCAAATATTTATTAAAACACACCAAAACAGATTGAGTCAAACCTTGACAATCAACCCGCAACAATGGTCAACTAAGGAAAGTAAAAGCAAAAAATTCTGGTCACATTTTTATAACCAAACGGCTTATTTGATAGACCGAAAAGTAAAGCGAGAGGGGAATAATTTTAATTTGAACCCTTTTAAAAGTGAAGTTGATAATCAGTTAGGATTACAGCTTAATTTTAGAAATGTATTGTTTTTAAATCGTGGAAAACAACATTATACCACATCGTATACATACTTATCTAACAAGGCTAGAAATGTGTTGTCTTTTGGGTTTATTGAAAATAGTTTGAAAAGCCATCAATTAAATTTTAATCATAAAATAGCTAATACTTGGCTCATTACATTAGATACTGCTTTTGAGACTAATGAAAGTATTAGTGAAAATTTTGCTAGTAAGAATTTTAATATTGATGAAACAAGATTCAGCCCAAAATTATCTTATTTATTTAATGACAACACACGTTTTGATGTGTTTTATCAGTATGCATCCAAAGATAATACTATTGGGAATTTAGAATCCTTACAGCAACAAAAATATGGTGTTTCGTTTGCGGTTTCAAACACTCAGAAATCAGCAATTAGTGCAGAGTTTAATTTCTTTTCAAACGATTTTAACGGTAATGCAAACTCACCTGTAGGCTATCAGATGATGGAAGGCTTACAACCGGGAAAAAACTTTACATGGAGTTTGTTAGCACAAAAGCGGTTAACTAAGTTTCTAGACCTTAATCTTAATTATTTTGGCAGAAAAACAGAGACTAGTAAAGTGATTCATACGGGAACGGTTCAATTAAAAGCTTATTTCTAAAATTTAAGTTTTTTCTTACGCAACCTTTTAATATATTTGGCATCTTACTAATGGCATAATTATTGAAAATCCATTATGACTTTTTAAAAATCATTAATCAATCAAATAAAAACATGAAAAATTATTTACTTACTACTTTAATGTTGCTCAGCATTTTTTCAATTCAAGCACAAAACAATAATGACGATATACAACAAAACTATAACGAGGTTAAATTAAACGGTCTTTATCTAGTACTTGGTGTAATTGATGTTACTTATGAGAGAACATTAAGTGAAGAATCTGGCGTTGGAATCTCTCTCTTTTTACCTTTTGACGAGGATATTAATGCTGATATTAATTATTATATTTCGCCATATTATAGATTCTATTTTGGCAAAAAATATGCTGCTGGCTTTTTCTTAGAAGGGTTTGGGATGCTTAATTCTATTGATAGAGTTCAGTTTCAATTTGATAGCTTAGGGAATGTTATTGATATTAGTGATAATATTACTGATTTTGCCTTAGGCATAGGTTTTGGTGGTAAATGGGTAACTAATAAAGGTTTTATTGGTGAACTAAATTTAGGCGTCGGAAGAAATTTGTTTAATAATGATACTATTGATGATTTTGTTGGAAAATTAGCAATTACTTTAGGGTATAGATTTTAAAGGAAGTGCTTTAAAATCCTCTAATCCCTAAGAATGACAATCTTGAGTGCTTTTCAGACTGCATTAGAAAAATAATTACATCTTCATTAACCACGTTTTTACATCAACGGCTTGTTTAATAATATCTCTTAATTCCGATATTTTCACGCGTTTTTGTTCCATGGTATCTCGATACCTTATAGTAACAGTGCTGTCTTCTAAAGTATCATGGTCTACTGTAATACAAAATGGTGTTCCATTTGCATCCTGACGTCTGTAGCGCCTTCCTACGGCATCTTTTTCATCATAAATTACATTGAAATCCCATTTTAAATCATTAACTATTTGGCGTGCTATTTCTGGTAAACCATCCTTTTTAACCAATGGTAAAATAGCTGCTTTGGTAGGTGCTAAAACTGCTGGTAATTTTAAAACAGTTCGCGTTGTTCCGTTTTCCAAATCTTCTTCTACTAAAGAATTTGAAAATACCGCTAAAAACATTCGGTCTAAACCAATTGAGGTTTCAACAACATAAGGCACATAACTTTTGTTGTCTTCAGGATCAAAATATTGTAATTTTTTCCCTGAAAATTCTTCGTGTGCTTTTAAATCGAAATCTGTACGCGAGTGTATGCCCTCTAACTCCTTAAAACCAAAGGGAAATTTAAATTCTATATCACTTGCAGCATCTGCATAATGGGCTAATTTTTCATGGTCGTGAAAACGATAATTTTCGGCTCCCATTCCCAATGATAGATGCCACTTAAGTCTGGTTTCTTTCCATTTTTTATACCACTGTTTTTGAGTTCCTGGTTTTACAAAAAATTGCATTTCCATTTGCTCAAACTCACGCATTCTAAATATAAACTGGCGTGCAACAATCTCGTTTCTAA
>JAADHG010000284.1 GCA_013151975.1 Chlorobiota bacterium
TAATAGTAATTTGGTTTAACCCTTAGATGAAACACATTCACTTTAAGATGCAATGTCAGCGTAGCTGCGCAGATTAAAGTTCGCCTTTGGCTAATGTGTTTCATCGGGTTGGCTATAAGCAATAGCGTCCCGCAGGGCGCTATTGCTTATAGGTTTTGTTGGCAATAGTTTTTATTCTTTCAACTTCTTTTAATTATCCGTTGCAAGTAATTTTTAATCTATTGGTTTTTCATGCTTGTTATAATCAGATTCCGAAATTGTTTTGTAAACTAATTTTTGGAATTCTGTTCTCCAATCTCGATTTAGTTTAGTCGTATTAGAGCAAGCAATAATAACTATGCCTTTTTCTGGAAATACATAAAACATTGACTGAAACCCCAAAACTCCTCCAGTATGAAAGATCATATTTATGGAATCATTTTGGACAATATCCAAACCATAGCCGTACTTGACGTCCATTCCCATGTCAATATCTGTAGTATAAGGTGTCATCATTTTACCCAAAGTCTCTTCTGTTAATACTAAATTCGATAAAAAGGCTTTTTCCAGTTTATAAAGGTCCTCAACTGTTGAATACATGTTTCCTGCACCTCTTTTTATGAGCATATTGTCAAAATCAGCATTCTCCACCTTTCCGTCAGCATTAACTTCATATCCTTCCGCTCTCTGCATTAATATTTGATTAGGGTAAACTCCACCAGAATTGACCATTCCCAATTTTTCAAAAACCTCTTCTTGGACAAAAGAATCAAATGGCATATCACTAACTTTCTCAATGATTATTGAAAGAACAAAATATCCCATATTACTATAATTCATAGCGGTACCAGACTCATGCACTAATGGAAGGCTTTGATACATCTCAAATGTTTCTTCAATTGTAAGGTTATGTTTTGTATCCATATCTTCCAGCTGAAAAGCTAGGCCTGATCTGTGAGTCAATAGTTGATGTATAGTAATATCTTTCCAAGTAACTGGAATATCAGGGATGTATGCGGATAGATGTTCGTTTACATCGATAAGTCCTTTCTCAACAAGAATCATGACTGAAATGGCAGTAATCGGTTTAGAAATAGACCCTATTCGAAATTTTGTGTCAATTGTGTTTTTTACTAGTAACTCTCTACTTGCAAATCCAAAAGATTTGGAATAAATGCTTTTACCATCAATAGCAACTAGTGCATTACCGCTAAAATTTTCAATGCTTTGAAAAAAATCATCAAATTCTTGATAATCTCCAATAGTAGGTTTTTGCTTATTACTAACATTACAAGAACAAGCTATTGTGATGATTAGCGAGAAGAATAAGAGTTTGTGAAAATTCATAAATTGATTAAGGCTTGTGGTAAGTTGCTCATTTTTTCGTTTAGTTTAATTATTGCCAACTCGTTATATGAGGACTAAATATACATATTATCAGTTAATATTAAGGGATAACCTTATTTTAACATTGACTCATCCCTTCCACTTAATATTACAACCAATACTAGGCTTCTGTATAGTTTTATTTGCTTTTCCGTCTAGTAAACAATCTAAGGCATGTCTCAGGTCTTTTCCAGTAACAGGAATACCATTTTCTGGGCGAGAGTCATCTAGTTGCCCGCGATATACTAGTTTTAATTGGGCATCAAACACGTACAAATCTGGAGTGCATGCTGCATCATAGGCTTTGGCTACTTCCTGCGATGCATCATATAAATAGGGGAAAGGGTAGTTTTCCTTTAAAGCATGTGCTTTCATTTTATCTGGCGCATCTTGTGGATAAGCAATGGCATCATTACTTGAAATAGCTATAAAACCAATACCTTTGTTTGTATACGTATTTGCAATTGCTACCAGCGCTTCATTTACATGTACTACAAACGGGCAATGATTACAAATAAACATAATAACCGTGCCTTTGCTCCCTTTAAGTTGGTTTAAACGTTTATGGCAATCACTTGTGGTATCTATTAAATTAAAATCTGGTGCAGTTGTACCTAGAGGCAACATATTTGATGGTGTTCTTGCCATTCTTTTTAGATTTTATAAACTGTCAATTCTAGTAATTTTCTATAGTTATTTAGCTTAGCTAAAATAAAGAAAATTGTATCTAGAATAGGTATAGAAAAAAATATTTGTTTTCGATATAATTTTGATAAATCAAAATCACTCTAACTGACATAATTTAATATAGTAAATATTCGTATTTTTAAAAAATGAGTAACACAATAACTTTCGAAGATTTTACAAAGGTAGATCTACGTGTTGGCACTATTATAGAAGTTAACGATTTTCCAAAAGCAAGACAACCCGCTTACCAACTCACCATTGATTTTGGGGACTTAGGGATTAAAAAATCTTCGGCACAAATTACAACACTATATACTAAAGAAGATTTATTGCATCGGCAAATAGTGGCTACGGTTAACTTCCCTAAAAAACAAATCGCCAATTTTATGAGCGAATGTTTAGTTATGGGAGCAGTTAATGGTAACGATGTTATTTTATTAAAGCCCGAACAAAAGGTAAAAAACGGAACTCCAGTAGCCTAAATATATGCAAGAGTTAGATAGTGTAAAAATAAATTTTGATAGTACAGGGCTTTGGGTTTTAAATATTGCATTGGCTGTTGTAATGTTTGGTGTTGCCCTCGGAATAACCATAGACGATTTTAAACGATTACTAAAGCAACCAAAACTTGTAATGGTTGGCGTATTATTGCAGTTTGTATTGTTGCCATTGCTAACATTTGGTTTGGTTATCTTAATTAAACCACAGCCTAGTATTGCCTTAGGTATGATAATGGTTGCTGCGTGTCCTGGAGGTAATATTTCTAATTTTATGACGCATTTGGCTAAAGGAAATACAGCACTTTCAGTGAGTTTAACTGCATTTGCTACGTTTTTAGCTATTGTTATGACACCCTTTAATTTTGAATTTTATGGCAACTTGTATCCTCCAACCGCTCAATTATTAAAAACTGTT
The DNA here is from genome assembly GCA_013151975.1 of Chlorobiota bacterium. Taxonomy (GTDB): domain Bacteria; phylum Bacteroidota; class Bacteroidia; order Flavobacteriales; family Flavobacteriaceae; genus JAADHG01. The sequence continues at coordinate 2,968 of JAADHG010000284.1, forward strand.
GCTATTGCACCACTAGATTTGGTAAAAGTTGTGCTCATGATTTTAGGGTTACCACTGTTTTTCGGAATGTTATTGCGACATAAAAATGAAAGTTTAGCGCTAAAACTTTCTAAACTATTAAAACCCCTTTCCATTGTTGTATTTGTTGGCATTGTAGTCATTGCATTTTCTAATAATATAGACGTGTTTAACAATTATATACACCATGTGCTTTATATAGGAATTGGGCATAACATATTGGCAATTCTACTTGGGTTTGTAGTGGCTAAATTATTCAGATTGTCGTTTATAAATCAGAAGACTCTGGCCATTGAAACAGGAATCCAAAATTCCGGATTAGGACTGTTATTAATTTTTACTTTTTTTAACGGCTTAGGAGGTATGGCAATTCTAGCTGCCTTTTGGGGTATTTGGCATATTATATCTGGATTATTATTAGCTGCATTTTGGTCACGAAAAAAAATGATAAGTAATGAAAAAACTGTGGTTACATAGTATTAAAGTGTATATACAGCTAGGGTTGTTCTTTTATTTTAAAAAAATTACAGTCTATAATATTGAGAACATACCAAAGGACAAGCCCGTTTTGTTGCTTAGTAATCATCAAAATGCTTTATTAGACGCTTTACTTATTGCGGTAAAATGTGGGCGTTTTACATATTTTTTATCAAGAGCATCAGTGTTTAAAAAGAGCTTTATTAGTGCTATTTTAAATAGCTTACAAATGCTTCCTGTATACAGAGTACGTGATGGCTGGGGTACAATTACTAACAATACAGCCATTTTTGAAACGTGCTCAAAACTACTTTATAAAAATGAGGCCATTGTTGTTTTTCCTGAGGGGAATCATAATCTTAATCGTACGGTGCGTCCTTTAAGTAAAGGGTTTACGCGCATAGTTTTTAATACGCTAGAAAAATTCCCAGAGACAGACCTGCAATTAGTTCCTGTTGGCGTAAATTTTAGGAATGCGAAGCAGTGTCCAGATAGTACGGCCTTATTTTTTGGTAAGCCTATTACGGCGAGATCTTTTGTTTCTGAAAATAGGAATGCCGATGTTATTAATTTAAAAGAGAAAATTAAAACTGAAATTTCAAAGTTAACGACGCATATTCCAGCTGAAAGCTATCATGAAACACTACAAAAATTAGATGCTTTACATGTTGATTATCTAAACCCGAAAGATGTTAATGCTTGTATTGCTAATAATTTTGAAGGCTGTAAGCAAAAACCAAAATCACAGCTGAATGGATTAAAGTCTTTTTTAAAAGGATTACTTATTTTGAATTTATTTCTTCCGTATC
>JAADHG010000249.1 GCA_013151975.1 Chlorobiota bacterium
TCTTTTCCTTGTTCTAATTCTTCCATAGCCGCATCACCAAGAGCCGCATCATGAACATCTTCTAAATATTCCAATAAAATATCCTTTAAGAATTGATCTATTGGCTTACCTTTGTGTTGGGCAAGCTGGGTTAGTTCTTGTTCTGTTGTGTTATCGAGGCAAAGTGAGAGCATTGTTATATCCTATTATGTTTCACTACACAGAAATCCTGTGGCAGTCTTTGCTGGGGTCTGTGGTTGTTATTGAGCGGTCACATTTAAGTTAGATTTTTAATAAACACTTTAGTCAGGCTATCCAAGTGTTTATTTTCTTTGTAACGACTTACCATTTGTTAATAATGAAGTGGGTTTAGTCGATAAGCTTATATTTTAACTTTTGATGATCAGGTAATATCAAAGCCTTATACTTCCAATTTGATTAATTTTTAAGTAACCTTTTTAAAAAGGAAGGTGTAAACTGTAAAGTGCTTTCGCCAATTTAACACGAGTAGCAAAAACATTACCATCTAGTTTTATAACGATTATTTAATCTGGGCTTTTTAGAGGCAAATAAAGTTTTTAATCCCTTAATCAAAAGCTCACGGTCTTGATCGCTCAATGAAAATCTAGCAGGTTTATTTTTTGACATGAGTTTATCCTAAAAATTAATAGTATTTGGTAAGTAATAATAAATTTTATTAAAAATAAATAAAGTTTACCAAAATTTAATGAGATTTACCCTGTTTTGGCTTGGGATTCTGGACTTTACCCCCCTGTTAGTAATGGGGATAGGCTTAAAGGATGCTAGGATAGGTATTAGGAGCGTGGCAGGCAGTGGATGCTTCTGCTCGCGCTCCCCTGTCTAAAAGACTTAATGAGGATGATTTGAAATGATAATTCATGCTGTCATTATTACAGAATAAACTATCTATTTCAAGCTTTATTTAATTAAAAAAATCCCTTTATTTTTACGGTTAGCATTATCTAATAATTCACTTAAATTATTAATTTCAGTTTCTAGTGTTCCGTTTAAAATAATTAAAACAGCCGCAACATTATTTGATTCAGAATTATTACCACTAGCTAATAATTGAAGACCTTCAAATGAATTATGTAGGCTATAAAGATTATTAATAGAATCTAATAATTTATCATCCATGATTAACTACCTTTTTATTTATTAATTGAATATATGCCCGTTTAATTAAAGCACGTTCGTTATGCGGTAACGATTGGTAAACCAAGGCAAATCTTAAAGCATCTAGAGTTAGCTTATTTATAGTTTTCATAGTGTGTAAAAGGCGTGTAATTTGATAAGGCAGCCTATGAAGCAATAAAAATTGTTTCATGGCTTGTTCACACTGTGAAGCCCTGTATTCACTGAGTTTCACAGCAAATACTTTATTTATGAATAGGCTATTTCATGGGCATTAAGAACCGCTTTTAACTGGTTGACGTAATGCCCGCCTTTTTTGTTATAAATTGCTAACGTGAATTTATTCCACGTAAATTCCCCTGATGCTTTTAATTGCTCGTAAGTATCGACAATGCCCTGATCCTTAATAAGAGTCTTGTCGAGTATTGAATCTAATTTATTATTTAGATTATTAGCCATTGGTTGGTTAAAACTACCAGTATGATGGTAAGTAGTTAGGTCTAACCCATCATCAACATCAACTAACCGCTCCCCTTTTATGTTCTTTAGTCTCAGTATTGAATCAAAATTATCTTTTAAATCATACATGCCTTTAATGCCAAGACTTTGAGCTGTTTCGCTATGTGTTGCCAATATGAAATCTATCCCGACTTTCCGACTTTCAGTCAATAAAGGCAATAAAACTTTATCCAGGTTTTTAAGGTTTTTAGATAATGTTGTCCATTCATCACTAATAACTGTGATTAGATCATGCTGACGTTCGCCTACTTTACCACTGGGCTAAATCTTTATAGCGAATATCCATAAGTTTAACTAAGCTTTCTAATTCCTCCTGAATGGCTTTGTAATCCCTTCCATTTCCTACAACTTTATAATGTGATGACCATTTTTTAGGTGTGTTGTGACTGTCCAAAATTAAAATACAACCGAAATATGAACGTTGTTGTGCTATATGCTGTAATAGTGTCGTTTTTCCTGTTCCTTGACCACCAACCAATAAAAGCCGCTGTTGGTTTGAAATATCATCTAAAAGTGTATTTTTAATGGTTTTTTCGAGTTCAGGCTCAGGTAAATATTGATATTTTTGCTTTTTTTCTTGAATTAATGGGCGCGAAGGCAAGCTTTTAAATTTAACTTTACCGTATTCTGTTTCTTGCTCGCAAAGGTAAACGAGTCCTTGCTCCATTTGACGCTGTGTAGAGTCTGCAAGTCTGTTGTTTATCGTTTCTGTTCTTAATTTTTCTTTAATGTGGGCTGTTTTGGAGCGTTTCATCTCAAAATTTAGCCACAGCATTGAGCAATAATAAATAGCGGTAAACACTAAGCAACTGCCAATAGCAATAATTGCCAACATTGCGACCCAGTAAAGGGCTGTATTTAGTTCGCTTTTGTAGGTATCTAGGAACTCTAGGAAGAAATTGCACAGAATGGCGATTAAAGCCAAGCCAAAAGTTAATAGTAAAGATAGTGCTATCTTTTCAACATTGTGCTGTTCATGACGTTCCACGCTGTTATAACGTGGTTTTTGGGTGTAGGTGTGATGGTATGACATAATATGTCTAGCCTCTCATTAGTATATTTAATGGGTTGGGTTAGCGTTGGCTTGATGTTTCCGCATCAGGTCTGCGCGTTTTCTTAGTTATTTTCTATAAATTCCCCCTATTTTTAATTACGGTTACATTAATCAACTTTTTGCTACATAGCCATATTTAGCTTCAATTTCGGCAAAATAAGCATTATTGTCAACTTTAAGCCTTTCTGTCTCTTGTTTTCGTTTCTTTTCTTCCTCGTTAATTCGTTCCTGAGTGCTTAGAGGCTTTAATTTTTCAGGAATTGGGGTAAACGTACCTTCATTAACACTTTTGACGATAGCGCGAAGATAACCAACCTTGTTGTTGATTGTTGAGGTCTTAATCATGACTAATAAAACCGCTAAGACTTCAACTTGTTTCTGTGTGGGTATTTTGGATAAAACTTTTTTAGCGGCGGGCTGTTCTTCAGTAGAAAAAATCTTTTCAAAATTATCATCATCAACGAGCTTGATGTTGTTGTTTTCTGTAGTAGTCTCTGTATATATAGTAGAAGTGGACAATGTTGCTTTAGGTAAATTCACTTTATCAACCTCTGTAAATTCACTTTGTTTACTTACAGGGTAAGGCTCTGATTTAACTAAACTATCTAGGGCATTATCAGCTAAAGTATGGTTTCTGAAATAAAAGGTTATTCCTTTCATTTTGTCGTGATATGAGCAAAAAAACATCTCTTTTCCATTCTTTACAAATGGATTTAAAGATTTTTTAAATGATCCTTTGGAGGTGTGTCTAACCCCGATCTTGTCAAAAGCATTCCTAAACTCAAATTTAGTAAAGCCAAGTTCCTCTGTCCAAGAGTCACCAATGCGGTACTTTTCGTGGTTTGTTTGGGGTGGACTGAGAAATTTATAGAAGCCGTCAGGATTTTTGGCGAACCAATAATCTAGCTGTTGCCATAATAGGACAGACGTAACACTGCCTGCTATTGGGCGTAGCTCTTTGACATAAGGGATGATGTTGCGAGTAATGGAAAGTAATTTGTTTTGCATAATATATAGTCCTTTGAATAAGACTACACAGCAAAACCTTTTGAATATTGCATTAAGTTTGTAATACAATAAAGGAACGCTCTTAGCCATAATCATTACTTATGGTGAATGGGGAAGTCCTTAATGAGTATCCTTGCTGGGAACTCATTAGGGCACACCGAATTACTTATAAATATTCTTTCGATGCCCAATGTTTAAAACCAAGATGATAACCTCCTCATCCTGTATGTTGCAAATTAATCTGTAATCTCCCACCCGATAACGCCATAATCCCTTATATTTCCCTGTTAGCGGCTTTCCTTGGTTGCGTGGATTTTCTTGTTCTTTCAATCGCTTTAGAAACGACTTTATACGGTTTTGAGAAATGCCATCAAGCTTATTAATTTCTTTTGATGCTTTTAATTTAAGCGTTATTTGCCATGACATTATTGGTTTATCCATTCATCAAGACCAATCACCGCATCTTTTCCTTGTTCTAATTCTTCCATAGCCGCATCACCAAGAGCCGCATCATGAACATCTTCTAAATATTCCAATAAAATATCCTTTAAGA
>JAADHG010000208.1 GCA_013151975.1 Chlorobiota bacterium
GAAGATTTCTACAAACCCTTAGAAAACCAGATGCTTACTGCAGCTTTAATAAATGCAATGAAGCTTAAAATAGAACCCACAGTTATACATCATTTTCAAGATATTTATAAGGCTGGCGATATTACTAAAGGCAAGAACCTCATCATTTATGAAATTGCCAAACGTTATGTGTTTAACTTTTTAAACTCTGAGATTAAAGCATTACAAAAAGGCAATACCATTAAAATTCTTCAAATAGAAACAGACTTAAATGTGAGTATCGATATTCCAGAATTAGATTTCCCTGTCCATCTTAAAGGAAAGGTAGATCGTGTAGATGAATATAATGGGACTATGCGAATAATAGATTATAAAACAGGAAAAGTAGAACAAAACAAAGTAGAAATTGTTAATTGGGAAGATATCACTACAGATTATACAAGGTACAGCAAGAGTTTCCAAGTGCTCATGTATGCATATATGCTAAATAGGAATATGCCTTTCACTCATCCAGTTGAAGCTGGCATAATTTCGTTTAAAAATTTAAACGCTGGCTTTTTAACGTTTGCTAAAAAAGATAAAGCTGGAGCCTATGCCAAAAAAGACACTTTAATAACCCCTGAAACTTTAGATAGTTTTTATACTGAACTTAAATCACTAATTTTAGAAATCTGTAATCCTGAGATCCCCTTTACTGAAAAAGAAGTTTAAAATGGTCATTACAAAAAATATAATTATAGAAGGAACCCATAACAGGCCTATTCTTGTTGATGTTTTTTATGTTGCAGACGGTACTCCAAAACCAATCTTGATTTTTTGTCATGGCTATAAGGGCTTTAAAGATTGGGGTGCATGGAATATTATGGCAGAAACATTTGCGGAATCTGGATTTTGTTTTATTAAGTTTAACTTTTCCCATAATGGCGGAACCGTAGAGCAACCTATAGATTTTCCAGATTTAGAAGCTTTTGGAAATAATAATTACACCAAAGAATTAGACGATTTGGAAGCAGTAATAAATTGGGTTTATGCAAATTCTAATTTAAAAACAGAAGCAAATACTAACACTATTTCTTTGCTAGGTCATAGCAGAGGTGGTGGTATTGTTTCTATTAAAGCAGAAGAAGATTCAAGGGTTAAAAGCATTATTAGTTTGGCTGGTGTAAGTGATTATAAAGCACGGTTTCCGAGTGGGCAACTTTTAGAACAATGGAAACAAGAAGGTGTTATGTTTATAGAAAATGGCAGAACCAAACAGCAAATGCCACATTATTTTCAGTATTTTGAAGATTTTATAGCCAATGAAAATCGTCTTAATATAGAACGTGCAGTTTCAAACTTAAAAATTCCGCATTTAATCATTCATGGAAGTGATGACACTTCCGTTTCGGTCGAAGAAGCAAAAACATTACATCAATGGAATCCTAATAGCACTCTAAAAATTATTGAAGGGGCAAACCATGTATTTGGAACGAGCCATCCTTGGAGAAAAGATAACTTATCAAATGAATTGCAAGAGGTTGTAGATGTTTCTATTGCTTTTTTAAAAACCTAAATTTTATGAATTATATTATTAAATCTGTTTGTTTCATAGTTACCTTAGTGTTTTTAGGATGCAACACTCCTAAAGAAGTAAAAAATATTAACCTCTCAGAGTTAACTATTTCAGATATTCATTCAGCATATAAAGATGGTCGCTATACTAGTGAAGAGTTGGTCTCCGCTTATATAAAACAAATTGAAAAATTTGACGATAGTATAAACTCCATTTCTATTATAAATCCCGAAGCGCTTGCCATCGCCAAAAAATTGGATGAAGACTTTAAAAATACTGGTGTGTTAAAACCATTACATGGCATCCCTCTAATTGTAAAAGATAATATAAACACCAAAGGTTTGCCAACAACCGGAGGCTCATTAGCGCTCAAAGATTTTATTCCAGAAGAAAATGCATTTATCATCAATAAATTAATTGATGCTGGTGCCATTATTATTGCAAAATCAAATATGGCCGAATGGGCTTTTAGTGCGAAACATACCGAGAGTTCAACCAAAGGCACTACGCGGAATCCTTATAATTTAGCCTATGTTCCAGCAGGGTCTAGTGGTGGAACTGCAGCTTCTATTGCTTCAAATTTTGGTACGGTTGGATTGGGTACAGATACCGGGAACTCTATTCGCGGTCCTTCTTCTCGAACAGCTTTAGTAGGTTTTAGAACCACTCTTGGACTAATAAGTAGAGAAGGGATTATTCCGCTTATTTTACGTAATGATGTAGTTGGTCCAATGTGTCGTACTGTAGAAGATGCTACAAAAGTTATGGAAGTCATGGTTGGTTATGATACAAATGATGAAATCACAAAACATTCTGAAAGTAAAATTCCTGAAAACTACACTCAATTTCTTCAAAAAGATGGATTAAAAGGTACTCGAATTGGTGTACTCCGAGAATTAATTGATGAAAATGCTAATCCAGAAATTATTACATTATTTGATGCTGCTATTAACGATCTAAAAGCACTTGGTGCCCAAATTATCGATTCAGTTAAAATTCCTGACTTTGCAACTTTAAAACAAAATCAGTGGTGTGCAGAATTTAGAAAAGATGTAGAATCCTATCTTACTACTTATGTTAAAAATGATAGCCTAAAAACCTTGGAAGATATTATTGCCATTGGCTCTAAATCAGAATATGCTACAGGACGATTACAATATTTTGCAATACATGAAGGTCGCTTTGAAGACAAAGATATTGCGTGTCTAGACCCATTTACGGACGTTAAACGCATTGCGTTTAGAGAAGCTATTGAAAACCGTATGGACGAGTTACAATTAGATGCCATTATATATCCTACTTGGAATAACAAACCAGCAAAAATAGAATTATTTAATGAAGAATATTTAGGCGATAACAGCCAGATTATTGCGCCACACACTGGGCAACCTGCGTTTACTGTACCTATGGGTTATACCACAGGGAATTTACCAGCAGGTATTCAATTTTTAGGACGTCTTTTTGATGAACCCACATTAATAAAACTGGTGTATGCTTATGAACAAGGTACAAAACACCGAAAACCACCAGTTTTAAAATAAGCTTATTTAGTTATTTAAAATCGATTAGATTTGTAAGTGTATATATAATGGGGGTATATACACCGGTGAACATATCCCTACGTTGCCACACATATAAATGAAGAACTTAAAAACACCATTAGTACTATTCGGACTTATCTATTTTATCTATGGATTAGTAATGAATATCAGAATGTTTACAGAAAAAATGTGGCCAACATATCTCTTTTTCATTTCAATGGGAATCGGAATTTTATTCTTTGCAATTAATAAACCAACAAAAAGGCTTCCAAACTTTCGTGTATGGCAAGTAATCATTGGATTATTACCTATTACAGCATTTTTTATTCATATGAAAGTGTGGGATTATTATTATCCAACACACACTGTAACTGTTCAAAATGAACTGTACTCTAATAATAGTCTGAAAAATGGCGACATAATATTCCAAACATCGAAATCGAATCAAAGTAAAGCCATTCAACTGGCGACAAACTCGAAATACAGTCATATGGGAATTATATACGAAAATGACGAAAAATATTTTGTTTATGAAGCAGTTCAGCCAGTTAAATTAACACCATTACAAGAATGGATAAATCGAGGGAAAGATGGACATTATGTAATTAAACGACTTAAAAACTCTGAAAGTATTCTGACAGATGAAGTTATGACTAAAATGAAACTCTACGGAGAAAGATTTAAAGGCAAGTCCTATGACATCTACTTTGAATGGTCTGATGATAAAATATATTGCTCTGAACTCGTTTGGAAAATTTATAAAGAAGCAGTCAATATAGAAATTGGTAAACTTGAACGACTTTCTGACTTTGATTTAACTGATGAAATTGTTCGGAGTAAAATGAAAGAACGATATGGAGAGAATATTCCAATGAATGAAAAAGTAATTTCACCAGCCGAAATGTTTGATTCTGACAAATTAATAACCATTGAGGAAAAATAAAAATACGTGCGGCAACAACGTGTAAAATTCATTGCTAAGTTTTGGCTTACTTGGGAAAATCCTATCGGATTTTCAAGTTGGTTTTGTACTTATGAAGTTTATCGCTAATTTCACACAACGAAATCTTACACACACCGATGGAACACATTCGCCAAAGGCGAACTTTAATCTGCGCAGCTACGCTGACATTGCATCTTAAAGTAAATGTGTTTCATCTAAGGGTTAAACCAAA
>JAADHG010000045.1 GCA_013151975.1 Chlorobiota bacterium
GGTCGTGTCAAAGCAATTATAAGTTACTTTACACCACCAATTGCCAATCAACCTGCAAACATTAATATTTGTGATGATGATAATAATGGTCTTTATAGTTTTGATTTTACAACTGATATTGATGCACAAATATTAAATACTCAAAACCCCTTGACATATAGTGTACATTATTTTGAAACTGCAAACGATGCTGTAAACAACACAAACGAAATTGTAATGCCGTATCAAAATATTGCCAACCCTCAGGAAATATTTGTTAGAATACATAATAATGGAAACATAAATTGCTTTGACACGACCTCATTTTTTATAGAAATATTTGACACACCAACAGCCAATCCTATTAGCGATTGGGAAATATGTGACGATAATACAGATGGTAGTGATGTAAATGGTCTACGTGATTTTGACCTTACTACATTAAATACCATAGTTTTAGGAACTCAAGATCCGTTGCAGTACACTATTACCTATCATAATTCTCAAGTAGATGCCGATTCTGGAGCTAACCCTTTACCAAATCCATATTACAATACGACTCCTAATTTAGAAACCATATTTGTGAGAATTGAAAACATTGCTTATCCAGATTGTTTTGATACTACATCTTTTAACTTAATTATAAATATAATCCCTGATGCATTCGATACTACATTGTTTCAATGTGATGAAGATGGTAATCCTGATGGATTTACTTTATTTAATCTTACTGAAGCAAACGATGCTTTAACTGGAGGAATTGCCGATAGGTCAACTAAATTTTTCTTAACTCCTTTAGATGCACAAAATAACACAAACGAAATTGATGGGACTTCTTTTAGTAACACGATTAGTCCTCAAATAATTTATGTGCAAGTCATAAATGATAACACAGGTTGCTTTAGAGTTTCACAATTAACACTTGATGTTACCGCTACTGATGCTACCAATGCTATACTTACCCATTGTGATGATGATGGAGTTGAAGATGGGTTTTATAATTTTGATTTGAGTCTCGCTGATACAACTATATTAATTAATCTACCTAATACAGTAACTTTAAGTTATTATGAAACTTTAGACGACTCCCTTTTAGAAGTAAATAATCTAGGCATAACATTTACAAACACAGTACCATATTCACAAACTATTTATGCTAGGATTGAAAACGCCAATGCCTGTTATGGTATTGCTGAAGTACAATTAATAGTTTATGAAATTCCTAATATTGAAACCGAATTTGAAACTATTTATTGCCTCAATACTTTTCCAGAAACTATCACATTAGACTCTGGTTTAATTAATAATTCTCCTAGCGACTTTACCTATTTATGGTCAACAGGTGAAACTACACAAGAGATACAAATAAATGCTTCTGGAACATATTCAGTAACTGTAACTAATGCTAATAATTGTGAAAAAGTAAGAGATATTACTATAATTGCATCTAATATCGCAACTTTTGAAAATATTGAAGTCATTGATGTATCTTCTAATAACACAATAACTGTTCTTGTTTCAGGCGAAGGTGATTATGAATATGCGCTTAACGACATAAATGGACCATACCAAGATAGTAACTTCTTTGAGAATGTACCTCCTGGGCTTCATACCGTTTTTGTGAGAGATAGGAAAAATTGTGGCATTGTAAACGAGATTGTCTCTGTAATTGGTTTTCCAAAGTTTTTTACACCTAATGGAGATGGTTATAATGATGCATGGCAAGTTTATGGTGTAAATGTTGCTTCTCAATTTGAGAGTATAATCTACATTTTCGATCGCTATGGCAAACTCTTAAAGCAATTATCGCCTCAAAGTTTGGGTTGGGATGGAACGTTTAATGGCGAAGACTTACCCTCAAACGATTATTGGTTTCAAGTGAAATTACAAGATGGCAGAATTTTTAAAAGTCATTTTAGTTTGAAACGTTAAATCTTTATTTATTATTCAATTTCTTTACACTTTTAATTAGACTACAATCAATTCTAGTTTAACTTTGAATTCTATTTGTATTAAATGAAAAAAATATTATTCATAAGCATTATCTCAACAACAAGTTTTACTTTTAGTCAAAACATACAAGTAGATAGTCAAACCTATACTCCACAACAACTCATTGAGGATATTTTAATTGATAGCAATTGTATTACTAATGTTTTAGTTACAAATGTAGTTGGAGGTGATTTTAATAATACAGACCAAAGTTATGGTTTTTTTGATGCCACAGGAACCACCTTTCCTTTTCAAAGCGGTTTGGTTTTAAGTACTGGAAGATTAATAAATACACAAGGACCAAATACAACACTTAGCGACGATGATGCTCCAAATTGGGTTGGAGATAACGATTTAGAAACTATTTTAAATGAGCCAAACACATTAAATGCAACACTTATTGAATTTGATTTTACTACAATAGCAGATCAGGTAAGTTTTAGATATATTTTTGCTTCAGAAGAATATCAAGAAAACAATGCGAATACCTGTCAGTTTTCAGATTTATTTGGTTTTTTAATTCGTCCTGCAAATAGCCAACAATACACAAATATAGCTTTAGTTCCTAATACACAAACACCTGTAAAAGTAACAACTGTTCATCCTGAAATCCCTAATGGTTGTCCAGCAGAAAACGAATTTTATTTCGAAAGTTTTAATGGAGCTGTTTCTCCAATTAATTTTAACGGGCAAACAAAAGTACTCACTGCTACAGCAAACGTTATTCCAAACCAAACTTACCATGTTAAATTGGTTATAGCCGATGAACAGAATTTTAGATACGATTCTGCAGTTTTTTTAGAAGCAGGTAGTTTTCAGTTAAGTACAGATATAGGAATAAATCGTTTATTAGCGACTAATAACCCACTTTGTGAAAACGAAACACTAGAACTTAATGCTTGGCAATCTGGTTTAAACTCCTATTCTTGGTTTAAAGATGATATTTTAGTTGATTTTCAACCAGCTAATTGTTTAAACTGCGGAACATATACTGTAACTGAACCTGGAATTTATAAAGTTGAAATAATTTTTGGAAACAATTGTGTCTCTTATGGAGAAATAATAATTGAATACGATCAAAATCCTATTGTGTTTAACACAACATTATTTGAATGCGATTTAGACCTTGACGGTCTAACGCTTTACAATTTATTTAATGCTGAATCTGGTGTAACAAACAACGATTCTTCAATAATTATTACTAATTTTTTTCTTACCCAAACTGATGCTATTCAAAACATAAATGAAATAAATAACTCAACTTCATTTCAAAATACTAGCACTCAACAAATAGTATTTGCAAGAGTCGAAAATCAATCTCAATGTTTTTCAATAGCTGAAGTTATTTTAGATATTTCTACAAACACCTTAACTATTCCTCCTTTTGAAATTTGCGATTTTGATTTAGTTGATGGCTTTTCAATCTTTAATTTAAACGATTTAAGAAATCAAATAGCACCAAATGTGCCAGTTAATGCTTCAATATTATTTTACAATAGTATTGAAGATGCTTTTAATGAAGTAAGTTCTATAAATGGGAATTATGTTAATACCATACCAAATTCTGAAGTTATTTACGTAAAAGTGACTGATAACAACCAATGTTATGCAATAAGTCCAGTAACATTAAATGTTCTTTTCACCCCTTTATTATTAGCTGATAAAGACGTGTTTTACTGCAACAATTTCTTCCCTCAAACCATAACATTAACTAGTGGATTAATTGATAGTTTATCCACTAATTATACATTTTTATGGTCAACCAATGAAACATCTCCTGAAATAGAAGTGAATACTCCTGGAATTTTTAGTGTAACTGTTACCTATCAAAATGGATGTTCATCTGTACGAGAAATAACTGTTTCACCTTCTAATATAGCAACCTTTGAAAATATTGAAGTTATTGATGTATCTTCTAATAATACAATAACTGTTCTTGTTTCTGGTGAAGGCGATTATGAATATGCCCTTAACAACATTAGTGGACCATATCAAGACAGTAACTTTTTTGAAAACGTTCCTTCTGGTCTTCATACTATTTTTGTAAGAGATAAAAACAATTGTGGCATTGTAAACGAAATTGTTTCAGTAATTGGTTTTCCAAAGTTTTTTACACCTAATGGCGATGGTTATAATGATACATGGCAAGTTTATGGTGTAAATGTGGCTTCTCAATTTGAAAGTGTGATTTATATTTTTGATCGCTATGGTAAACTATTAAAACAATTATCACCACAAAGCCTTGGTTGGGATGGTACTTTTAATGG